>NZ_JAJBUX010000005.1 GCF_020860125.1 Cloacibacillus sp.
GTTGGTGTGTGCTCAATTTTCCTTACTCCGTGGCGATGGTTTTCATAGTAATTTACCGTTTTCCCCAACCGAAGGAAATCGGTTTTGCAAAATTCACATGATAGCATGAAAATCGGCGTGAAGAAGTGCTGTAGGCTAAATAAGCCGGTCTCTGAGTACCGGAGCCGTATTGTTCATACGGTGAGGACACTCAGAGACCGGCTTATGACGCATACGGTGCTTATTCACGCCGATTTTTATAAACACCGATTTACGCTTAGTTACGCTTCGCCGCAGATGCCAAAGAAATTAACTTCCTCCTGCGACATTTCATAGGGGACGTGCCACGCCTCCGCGCTCTTTCTCACGGGAATGCCCTTGCCCGCGAGATAATCCTTCAGCGCGGGAATCGGTATCTCGTTGAAGTGGAAGAGAGTGGCGGCAAGCACCGCGTCGGCGCGGCCGCGCGTCAGCGCCTCGTAGAAGTGGAGATACTCGCCGGCGCCGCCGGAGGCAATGACGGGGATGTTCACGGAGGAGGAAATTAGCTCCGTAAGCTCAAGGTCATAGCCGGCCTTCGTGCCGTCGCGGTTCATGCTTGTAAGCAGTATCTCTCCCGCTCCTAGCTGCTCGGCCTTCACCGCCCAGCAGAAGGCGTCCATGTGACGCGGTACGCGTCCGCCGGCCGTGTAGACCTCCCAGTAGCCATCGCCCTTACGCTTCGCGTCGATCGCCACAACGACGCACTGGCTGCCGAATACCTTTGCCGCTTCGCTGATGAGCGCGGGGTTCTCCACCGCCGCCGAGTTCAGCGAGACCTTGTCGGCGCCGGCGCGCAGTATTTCGCGGATGTCGTCCACGCTCCTGATGCCGCCGCCTACGGTTATTGGGATAAATACCTCGGCGGTGACGCGGCGCACAAGGTCGACGACGGTCTTGCGGCCGTCGCTGGTGGCGGTAATGTCGAGGAATACAATTTCGTCGGCCCCCGCCTTTTCATAGGCCTTGGCGCACTCCACGGGATCGCCCGCGTCGCGCAGACCGACAAAGTTTACCCCTTTGACGACCCTTCCGTCTTTTATATCAAGGCATGGTATTATTCTTTTCGCAAACATTTTATTTTAGTCTCCCTTCGTAAGTTCGATGAAATTTTTTAATATCGCCAGCCCCGCCGTACCGCTCTTTTCGGGATGGAACTGGCATCCAAATATATTATCCCGTTCCGCCGCCGCGTCGAAGATGACGCCGTATTCCGCTATGGCGCTCACATCGCTGCGTTCAGCCGCCTTTACGTAAAACGAGTGTACAAAATACATGTACGGCCCGCGCGGCAGCCCCGCGAGCAGACGGCTCTCCCTCAGCGGCGCGATTGAGTTCCAGCCCATGTGCGGTATTTTAAGCCCCATCTCCGGCGGGAAGCGCAGCACGCGTCCCGGCAGGACACCAAGCCCCTCCGTCTTCGGGCTCTCTTCACTAGCCTCAAAGAGCAGCTGCATGCCGAGACAGATTCCCAGCAGCGGACGTCCGCTCTTCGCAGCCCCTCTGACCGCCTCTTTGATGCCGCGGCGTTCGAGTTCCGCCATCGCGCTCCCGAACTCCCCGACGCCAGGCAGGATCACCGCATCGGCAAGCAGTATCTCCTTTGCGGTGGAGGCCCTCATGTTTACCGCGCCGAGGCTGTCGAGAGCGTTCTTCATACTCTTGAGGTTTCCCGCACCGTAATCAATGACCGCGATCATTATCTCTCCGCTCCTTTATGACGTGAGGCAAGCTCCCGTAATACTTCGTCAAATGGCACCTCCGCCGCGACACAGGCGACAAGCAGATGGTAGAGCAGGTCGGCCGCCTCATAGCGGAAGCCGCCGCGGTCCTTCGTGGCGCAGGCGAGCGCCGTCTCGACGCCCTCTTCGCCGACCTTCTGCGCCACACGCGAGAGTCCCGACCGCAGCAGGCGCGCCGTGTAACTCTCCTGCGGGTCGTCGTCTTTCCTGACGTTGAGATAACGCCAGAGACGCCCCAGAAATGTCGCCTCCGTCGAATCGGCCTCGCCGCAGAGGCTGCGGTAGAAGCAGCTGCGCTCACCGGTGTGGCAGGCGGAACCCTGCGGCTCAACGAGCGCGAGCAGCGTATCTCCGTCGCAGTCGATCCGCAGCTCACGCAGGCACATACGGCTGCCGCTCGTCTCTCCTTTGTGCCAGAGTTCGCCGCGCGAACGGCTCCAAAAGACCATCTCGCCGCATTCCGCCGTCTCGGCGAGCGATTCGGCGTTCGCCCAGGCGGTCATCAGTACCTCGGCGGTGACAACATCCTGTACGACGACGGGAACGAGCCCCTTTTCGTCAAACTTTATCAATGAAAGGTCTATTTTTGTCATTTATATTTTCCTCTTTTTTATCTATTCGGAGCAGGCTTTCATGGCCTCCGCGAGCGTTATGCCGCCCTCGTAGAGGCTTTTTCCGATCACGGCCGCGTCGACGCCCGCCGCGGCAAGCGCGCGGATGTCATGAAGATCCGTCACGCCGCCGGCGGCGGCGATAAAACGGCCGCGGGCCGCGAGCGCCTCATATACTGAGGCGTCCGTCCCCGCCATCATCCCGTCGCGCTCCGTCTGGGTCACAAGGAAGGAGGAGAAGCCCATCCCCGAGAGCCTCGCTACGGCCTCCGCCGCGTCAAGCGCCGTACTCTCAAGCCAGCCGGAGTGTACGACCCTGCCGCCCCGGAGATCCACGGCGGCCATTATTTTTTCACCGAAGCGTGCGCTCAGTTCGGAGGCCCGCTCCATATCCTTAAAGATCAGGCTGCCGGCCATCACGCGGTCCGCGCCGGCCTCTAACGCGCACGCCACAGACTCGGCGCTGCGCAGCCCGCCACCGTACTGGACAAAGAGGCCAAGGCCCGCTATTTCGGAGAGCTCTTTCAGGTGCTTAGGCACCCCCTCCTTCGCCCCTTCAAGATCGACGACATGGATATGGCCGCATCCCGCCGCCATAAATCCCTTCGCCGCCTCGACCGGCGAGAGCTGATATTCGCGCCGCCGCGAATAGTCGCCCTGCGTGAGGCGGACCACTTTGCCGTCATATAGGTCTATCGCCGGCAGGATTATCATAACCAGAGCCCCTTTGTGCTGGGGTCGACCTCTGCGGGGGCGAGCGCCTCTTTAAGCGCCAGCCCTACCCCCTTAAAAACCGCCTCCGCGGCGTGGTGTGAGTTATCGGCCTCCAGCAGCGCGATGTGAAGCGTCAGCCCCGCCTCGCGCGCAAAACCGGTAAAGAACTCGGGAACCAGTTCCATATCAAAATCGCCGCACCTCTGGGAGGGAAATTCACCCCGCCACCAGAGGCCGCCGCGGCCGCTGAAGTCCAGCGCCACACGCGCGAGCGAACCATCCATCGGCAAGAGCGCGGAGCCGTAGCGGCGTATCGGCGCGGCGCCGGCGATCTTCCTCAGAGCCTGCCCCATCGCGATGCCGATATCCTCCGAAAGATGGTGATAGTCGACCTCGATATCCCCGCGGGCCTTTATACTGACGCCCAGCGCCGCACGGTGGCAGAGCAGATCCAGCATATGCGAGAGAAAACCACAGCCGGTTTCCAGTGAGCGTTCCCTTTTATCATTACTCAGCAGAAGCTCTATCCGCGTCTCTTTGGTGTTCCGCGATATCTTCGCCTCCATCATGCCGCCCTCACCACCGCCTCTATCGCGTCCACAACGCCGAAGAGCGAGTTCCAGCGCAGCTGCACTGAAGAGATACCGGCGACGAGACGCAGCGAGACGGGCATCGTCTCCTTTATCACGCGCAGGCCGTTAGCCTTCAGCGTGCTTCCCGTCTGCACGACGTCGAAGATGCAGTCCGCGAGGCCGAGCGCCGGGGCAAGCTCTACCGAACCGTTGAGTTTCAACAGCTTTATTTGAACGCCCCATTCCGCGAAGGTCTTCTCCGCGAGGCGCGTATATTTCGTCGCAACCTTGAGCCCCATGAGGCCGGAGATGTGGCCACCAAATTTTTCCGCCATCTCTCCGGGACCCGCGACCGCCATCACGCAGCGTCCTCTGCCGGTGTCGAGCAGCTCGGTGAGCGCGATGCCCGCCTCCTCTATCACGTCGTTTCCGGCAAGCGCCAGATCAGCCGCGCCGTAGTGGACCATCGCGGGGACGTCGGAGGGCTTCGACAACAGATAGCGGAAGCTGGCCTCCTCGATCACCAGGTTGCGCCCCGCCTCTTTCAGCTTCGCGGTGGGCAGTCCCGCACGCGCCAGAATGTCCACGCAGCTGTCGAGCGAGCGCCCCGTGGGAAGTGCGAATGTCAGCATGAGAGTACCTCCGATTCAAACTTGTTCAATGATATTTCACCGCCGCGGGGAAGCAGAGTCACCTTTCTGCCACCCAGGTCGATCCACCATTTGTATCCGCGCAGAGAGGCCGTCGAAAGGGATTCCTCCCTGTCTTTCGTCCAGCTCAGCTCAAAGGCGGTATCCTTCTTTGAGAGCGCGTCCGCGTAGCGCAGCGCCTCCGAATTATCGCAGCCGCCGCCCCAGAGCATCATCAGCGGCGCGGGGGCGGGAGAGGCGCAGTGCGCGGCAAGCTCCTTCAGGTTAAGCGCGAAGCCAGCGGCCTGTCCCTCGATCCCCTCTTTCGCGAGCAGCCCGTCATAACGGCCGCCGCCGCCGAGCAGGACGCCGTCCGCCGCCGAATAGGCGTTGTAGATAGGGCCGCTGTAGTAGCCGAGATCACGCACAAAGCTCAGGTCAACACGCAGCCGTTCCGCGTAGCCGAGCTTGCAGAGGCTGTCGCAGAGACGCTTAAGCGGCATCAGCACCGAGGGATCGTCAAACAGACCCATCGCCTCGCCCAGCACCGCGACGTCACCCTTTAGCGTGGGCAGCCGCCGGAGCAGACGCGTCTTATCTTCCGAAAGTTCGAATCCGTCGAGCAGCGCGTTATATTTTGTATAAGCCCTTTCTTGCAGAGCCTCGATAAGTTTTCCCGCGCAGCTTTCTGAAAGCCCGCCGAGGATGCCGGCGAGTACGGAGACGTCGCCAAGCACCAGCGCCGAACGCTCGATACTCAGCAGGTCGAGCGTGCGCAGAAGCAGGCCCGCCGTCTCCGCGTCGGCTCCGGAGTCCTCCCAGCCGATCAGCTCGACGCCGACCTGATTCTCCTCAAGGTTGTACTTCGGAGGCAGCGGCACGGCAAAGACCCGGTCGGCGTAAGAGAGGCGCAGCGGCCTTTCGCTGCGCGCGTGGTGGCTGCCGAGATAGGCGACCGCCGAGAGCGTAAGGTCGCCGCGCAGCACGCAGGGCTCGCCGAGCGGCGACATCATCGGGATGAGCCGACGCGCGCGCGCCGGTGAAATCTTGCTCCAAACATCCTCCACCAGCTGAAACTCCGCGGGGCTGAAAGGATGGTATCCGTAAAGGGAAAAAAGATGCATCGCCGCACCCCTGCAATACTCCATATTGGCCGCGATCGCTCCGCCAATGTTATTACACCCCTTCGGATTTCTGTTCATCATCTTCATCCCTTCATCATTTTAGCTATCATTTTACTTAATTAAAGTGATAGCTTGATAATTTTGTAAGCGAGTTATATAATAACACTCGTTTGCCGCTTTTGCAAATGTGAAACACTATAAATCCGGCAAAAACATATAATATAACGGCAGACCGACTGTGAGAGGCTGACAAACGAAATCAAGGAGCCAATAGATATGGAGAGAGAATTCAAGGCCGACGCCCTTATATTCGATATAGACGGAGTGCTGCTCGACGTAACCGGATCATTTCCCGAGGTGATACGGCAGGCCGTCTCTACCGGCTGGGAGCATTTCTGCGGCGGCGCCTCGGACGCCCACGGCTACAACGCGGGACACGAACGCGTATTAAAACGTCACGGAGCCTTCAACGACGACTATGATATCGCTTGGACGCTTCTCTCAATGGCGGCGGCGAGCAGGGAAAAACTCCTCTCGCGGGCGCTGCCCTCGCCGGAAAGGCTGCTCTCCGAGCTGAAGAGCTTCCGAGCCCCCGTCCCGGAATGGGTGACGGCCAGATACGGCCGGCTCGTCCCGCGCCCCGAGGTGCGCGCGCTATGCGCCGAACTTTATGGCGGTAGGGGCTATGGACTGCATCTGCTTGAGAGACCGATGATAAAAAAACACTGGCGGGAGCTTGGCCTGCCGGTGGCGATATATTCGGGACGCAACGGCCTTGAATGGGAGCTCGGCAAAGAGAGCCTAGGATGGAACGACTTTCCCGACGAACTGATAATACACTCCGACAGCGGCATCACGAAGCCATCGCCGGAGGGCCTTGAGATACTCTGCCGGCGGCTCGGCGTCTCTTCGCCCGTATTTTTCGGCGACACCGCGAGCGACATGCAGGCGCAGGCGGCCTTCGGGAAGGGACGTTTCGCGGCGGTCGGCCCGCTGCTGCCGGAGGCGGAGTTCCGTTACGACACCACGGAGGAGGCCGTCCGAGCCGCGATAGCCACTGCAAATCCTTAAAAAGGAGACTAAAAAACCATGCAGAATATAGAGGAACTTTTTCGCTCGCTGGCGCGCCCGGCGATCCGCGACCTCGAGCCGTACGACGCCTCGGTCAGCGGGAATCCGCTGATACGGGTATCGGCAAACGAAAATAACGAGGGGCTGCCGGAGTCCGTTCTTACGGCGATGCGAAACGCGCTTGCAGAGGGCAACCGCTATCCCGACAGCCGCAATACCTCTCTGCGCGAAAAGCTGGCCGCACGCTTCTCTCTGAGGCCGGAACAGATAATCACCTCCGGCGGTCTGGACGGGCTCTTCACAATGCTTGGACGCGCCTTCCTCGACCCGGGCGACGAGGTCGTCTGCGGAGAGTGTACTTTTGGCGTCTACGCGGAGACGGCGCTCATCGCCGGCACCTCCGTTAAAACGGTTCCGCTCGGCGAGGGATACGTCCAGCTGCCGGCGGACTTCGCCGCCGCCGTGGGCCCCGCGACAAAAATGCTCTTCTTCTGCAACCCCAACAACCCCACCGGCACGCTGGCGGAGCCTGCCTCCGTACGTGAAATGCTGAAAAAAATACCGCGGCGGGTCGTCGTGATCCTTGATGAGGCATACCTTGACTTCGCGGATGCCGACGGAGATGCCTCCTTCAAACTCCTCGAAGAGTTCCCCAACCTCGTCATCTGCCGCACCTTCTCAAAGATATTCGCCCTCGCCGGGCTGCGCATCGGCTGGGCCGCAGCGCACCCCGGCCTGCTCGACTGCCTTTACCGCGTGCGCGAACCATACTGCGTCACCGCCATGGCCGAGGCCGGAGCCTGCGCGGCGCTTGACGAAGTGGGGCGTTTTCGGAGAACACGGACAATGGTCGCCTGCGAGCGGGATAAACTCTGCACCCTGCTGAGCCGCCTCGGCGTAAAATATATCCCCTCGCAGACAAACTTCGTGCTGATCTTCCCGCAGGAGAGATACGAGCCGCTCTCCGCCGCCTTCATCCAAAGAGGCATCGCCGTACGCCGCCTCTCGCTGCGCGGCGAGCGCGTGATGCGCATCTCCGTAGGATTACCGCAGGAAAATAGGCAGGTTGAGAGGGTGCTCTCCGATATATTCGGCTAGAATCGTCATACGAATATAAGATCCGGGGAGGAATTGAAGGTGGAAGATTTTATATATTCCTATAAAAAGATGTTCGCCAATTACTTCATATTTGAGGGGCGGACGTCGCGAAACGATTACTGGCAGGCGATCGCGATAAATATAATCATCGGAGCCGTTCTCATGACGCTGAGCCGCCTGCTGTCCATATTCGGCATTTTAAGTTACATCTACGGCGTCGCCGCCGTCGTGCCGGTCCTGGCAATGACGGTACGCCGCCTGCATGATACGGACAAGAGCGGCTGGTGGGCGCTGGCGGCGTTTTTCCCGGCGCTCAACATAATTTTAGTAGCCTACTGCTGTATGGCGGAGGCCCCACGCGGCGGAAACAGATTCGGATATTAAGGCGCCGCCAATTCAAACCATAAAAAATCCGGCCCCGAAAGGCCGGATTTTTATCTATCAATCGGGATTTTTATTTAGGAATCGTTCCCTCAACGCCCTCAACGAACCAGTTCATCGAAAGCATCTCGCCGTCGCTGAGCTTTTTGCCCTGCGGCACTACGACCTTACCGTCCTGTCCCTTGATCGGGCCGGTGAAGACGTCCCATTTACCGTCAAGAATCCTCTGCTTCTCCGCCGCGACGAGTTTTTTCGTATCCTCTTTGACATCCTTGCCGAACTTCGAGAGGTCTACCATACCGTCCTTCATGCTCCACCACACCTGCTGTGACTTCCAGGTACCGTTGGCGATCGCCTTTGTGGAGTAGTCGTAGTATTTGCCCCAGTTCCATACGGGGGTTACGAGGTGGCGCGTCGGTGCGTACTTGTCCATCGGGTAGTTGTAGCCGACGACCCACATGCCGAGCTCTTCCGCGGCCTGCGGCGCGCCGCCGGTATCGGCGTGCATCGCTATCGTGTCGCACTTCGCGTCGAAGAGGGCCTTTGTGGCCTCCTTCTCCTTTGCCGGGTCATGCCATGTGTAGATCCAGACGACCTTGACCTTCGCCTGCGGGTTCACCTTGCGCACGCCGAGCGTGAAGGCGTTGATGCCGCGAATGACCTCGGGGATAGGGTAGGCGGCGACAAAACCGATGAGGTTGGACTTCGTCGCTTTGCCCGCGACGATGCCTGAAAGGTAGCGCGGCTGGTACATACGGCCAAAATATGTGCTGACGTTAGGAGCGACTTTATAGCCTGAGCAGTGGTTGAAGTAGACGTCGGGATACTTCTTCGCGACGTTGATGACGTGGTCCATATAGCCGAAGGAGTTTGCGTAAACGACCTTCGCGCCGTTACGGATAGCCGTCTCCATGACGCGTTCGGCATCCGGCCCCTCGGGAACGGACTCGACTATCGAACCCTTCACTCCGGGGTTGGCCTTCTCCATCGCCTGACGGCCAAGGTCGTGCATGTAGTTATACCCGCCGTCGGCGACGGGGCCGACATAGATAAATACCGGTTTCTGATCCTCAAGCTTGATCGGAGCCAGGGCAAAGGCCGAGGCCGAAAAAGCCATTACAAGCAGCAACGCGAGCAAAATGCCTTTTTTCATTACAAATTTCCTCCCCAGATATTTTCGTTAGAGCCAATGGCTAACATTTGTTTAGAATAGCACAGCGAGATAATTTTTTCCATATTTTTCGACAGGCCCGACGCTGCGCCTGATGATCCCGGCAGATGTCTACGAACAAAAAATTTTTGCACAAATGAGAAAACAGCTTTTCAAAAATGGGCGGGCCTGATATTATACTAGACAACATCTAATATAAGACGAGGTCAAATAATATGAAAAAATGCGCCTGCCGTGGTTCCTTTCTGGAAAGATTTATTCAGCCCTCAATCCTTCTGCTTTTAAATGAAGAGCCTATGCACGGCTTCTCAATATTAAAAAGGCTCTACAAAAGCGACGTTATGGACTACAGCAGCATAGATCCCACCGGACTCTACCGTACGCTGAAAAAGATGGAGGAGGCGGGGCTGCTCGCTTCGCGTCTGGAAACGGGAAACCCGCTCCAGACCAAACGTATCTATGAGATAACCCAGGAGGGACGCGTCTGCCTCGTCTTCTGGAAGTCGACGCTGCTTGACTATATAGCCAAGATAGAGCGGCTGGCGGATGCCATTCCCGATACGGTCGAGGACGGCATGTAAGCGGAGCGAACTTTTCGCGGCGGGTTCGCCATCTTCCCAACCGGGATGAGACCTCTCCTTTTCGCGGCATGGGAGACAAAACCGGCCATATCTAAGAGATAACATAGATGCTTTATCAGCCCGCGCATAGAAGCGGGACTGAATATGAAACGGATGATATCCGTCAAAGAGGAGAAAACAACGGTGAATAAGACACTGGAAAAGGCAGGAACGGGCAAAGAGCTGACGAGGGAGGATGCGCTGGAACTTCTAGCCATCCGCAATGGGAGCGCCGATTATTATACGCTGCTGGGGACCGCCAATGCCGAAGCGCGTACACGTTTTCAGGGACGCGGCACGATATTCGCGCAGATTGGTCTGAATGCCTCTCCCTGTCCGGCAAACTGCGGTTTCTGTTCCCTGGTGAAGGATGTCTTTAAGGAGAAAAACAGCTTTCTGCTGCCGGTGGAGACGGCCGAGAAGATGGCCGACGCCCTGGTCGGACAGAAGGTGGACGAACTGTTTTTGATGACCACGGCAAATTATCCGCAGGCGGATTTCCTCGAATATGCGGCGCGGATACACAAACATCTGCCGAAAGGGATGCGTTTCGTGGCCAACCTCGGAGATTTTGACCGTGAATACGCGAAGAAGCTACGTGAAGCCGGCTTCACGGGCGTATATCATATCCGCCGCCTCGGAGAGGGGCGCGATACGCAGCTCCCTCCGGAACAGCGCCTCCGTACGATGGACGCCGTCAGGGACGCGGGGATGGAATTGTATTATTGTGTCGAACCGATCGGACCTGAGCATACCGCGGAGGAGCTGGCCGATGAAATATTTCGCGCCAAAGATTACCCCGTCGAGGTCATGGCCGTCATGAAGCGGGTCTGCGTACCGGGAACGAAGCTCTATGAGCACGGTGAGATCTCCGCGGCCGAGCTGGCGAAGATCTGCGCGGTGACGGAGCTCTGCGTAAAGCCAAAACGGGCGATGGGGGTACACGAGCCGGACGAACTATGTCTGATGGCGGGGGCGAACCAGATTTACGCCGAGGTAAGCGTCAACCCGCGTGATTTGAACCTCTCCACGGAGACCGGACGCGGCGCCTCAATCGCCAGGACGCACGCGCTGCTGGCCGCCGCCGAATGGAAAAGGTAAGCGAGCCGTGCCTGTTTTCCTGAACGTAATAAGATATCAGCCATAACGGGGAGTGAAAAATAATGACGACAAAGATAGTTCTGGTAGGAGGTTTTCTTGGCGCAGGCAAGACGACGCTTTTGTGCCGGCTGGCAGAGGTCATGAGGGAAAGCGGCCGCCGCGCGGCCTTTATCACCAACGACCAGGCGCCGGAGCTCGTGGACACCATCCTCATTAAAAATATCTCGCCCTCCGTGGGGGAGATCAGCGGCAGCTGCTTCTGCTGCAACTTCAACGGGTTCGTCGGCGCGGCCAAAAAGCTCATAGAAGAGTTCCAGCCGGAATTCATCTTCGCGGAACCGGTAGGCAGCTGCACCGACCTCTCGGCGACGATCATACAGCCGCTGAAAGACCTATACGGCAGAGAGATGGCAGCCGCGCCGCTCTCGGTGCTCTGCGATCCGCGCAGGCTGCGGAAGGTGCTTGAAAAAAGCTGCGCTGACATCCATCCCAGCGCCGCCTATATCATCGAAAAACAGCTTGAAGAGGCGGATCTGATATTGATCAGCAAGTCCGACACCGTTACCGCCGACGAATTATCCTCGCTTATTGACGACGCTTCGGCGAGATGGCCGCTGGCGAAGGTGATGGCCGCCAGCGCCAGGAATGGCCGCGGCGTGACGGAATGGCTCTCGGAGACGCTCGCGGCGAAGGCGGCGGGGACCCATATCGCCGACATAGATTATGACCGCTACGCAGAGGGAGAGGCGGCTCTCGGCTGGCTCAACGCAAAAGTGAGACTGCGCGGCGGCGGCATCCGCTGGGACGATTTCACGGAAAGGCTGACCTCCTCGCTGAGCGGCCATTTTGACGCCCGCGGCAGCGCCGTGGGGCACATAAAGCTGATAGTCAGATGCGGCGGCCACGTAACCGTGGCAAACGTGACCGGCGGGATAGAGACCTTAACCCGGCGCGGCGCGGCCGGCTGCGGCGACAGCGCCGAAATGACGGTCAACGCCAGGGTCGAGACTACGCCTCAGGAGCTGGAAAAGGCGGTGCGTGAGAAACTTGCCGAGGCCTGCGGAAAGGACATCGCCGCGGATGTCGTCGATATCCTTTCGTTACAGCCTGGCAGACCAAATCCGACGCACAGATACGAAGAGGTAATCGCGTAAATAACAGGCACACAAAAATGGGAGATGAGTCAAATGGCGGCAAACTGCGGCAATGAAAGAAGTTTTGAAGTCATAACGGAGAGATGTCTGGCCTATTACAACGCTCCGGCGGGGAGAAAACCGCTGGAGATAATCTCGGAGGTCATGGACGACGTGAATTTCCCTATGCACAACTTCGCCCACCATTACCTGGTCCCCGCAGTACTGCTGACGGCGGTCTGCGTAAAGGAGGGCACGCCCCCGGATATCTACCAGAAGAAAATGGCGGAGGTTGCCGCACGCGCGAAAAACGTGCTGCCAGCCTTCTGCGGCCTCTACGGGGCCTGCGGCGCCGCCGTCGGCTGCGGTATCTTCATGAGCGTACAGACCGGTACCACCCCTCTGTCAAAAGAGACGTGGGGGCTCTGCAACCACGCGACCGCCGGCGCGCTCGAAAAGATGGCGGATATGGGCGGCCCGCGCTGCTGCAAAAGAAACACCTTCGCGGCCCTCGCCTACATGAAAGGATATCTCGTGGAAAAGCTCTCCATCGACCTTGAGATACCAAACGAGATAAAATGCGCCTACAGCAAGTTCAACAACGAATGCCTGAAAGAAGACTGCCCCTATTACGACGATAAAAAGGAGGATGCTAAGTAATGAGAAAACTCCTCCATTTGACCTTTATCCTCACTTTTGCGGCGCTCATCCAGGCAGGCGGCGCAGACGCCGCTGAGAAACTCACGGTCGGCAATACCGGAAGCAGTATCAAACCGGCGATGGTGGTGCTCGCGCACCAGATGGGATACTACAAAGACGAGGGGCTCGACGTCGAGATAAAACAGATATCGAACCTCAACGAGGGCGTTACCGCCGTGCAGATGGGCAAGCTCGACATTCTGCCGCTCGGAATAATCCCCTCGCTCACCTTCATCGCCAAAGGCGCGGACCTCGTCATCTACGGCGGCACGATCGCCGAGGGCGGACAGGGGATAACGCTGCCGCAAAACAAAGACAAGTACAAGGATATGAAAAGCTTCAAGGGCAGGAAGATCGGCGTCCACCGCCCGGAGACCGGCCACATGATCGCCAAGGCGAAGATGCGCGAGGCGGGGCTGGATCTCGACAAAGATGTGGAGATAATCCGCATCGACGGTTTCCAGTCGATCATTGAGGCCGTCTCCAAGGGCATCGTCGACATCGGTTTCGTCAACAGCGGCTTCGGCCTCATCGCCGAGAAGAGGGGTCTCGCCGTCGCCTTCAACATCGGCGGCATCGCGCCAAACGCGGTCTGCTGCCGCCAGACCACCTCGCGCGCCGTCTATGATTCCAAACGCGGCGCGCTCGTGAAATTCCAGATCGCCAACCTGCGCGCCTATAAGCTCATGATGGACGACCCCGGTACGGCGGTCAAAAAGCTCATGGAATATTCGGGGCAGCCGGAGGACTATGTAAAATACTGTCTATATTCAAACGTCATGGTGATCACGATGGACCCTGCGGTCAACCGTATCAAAGACTTTTATGAAATCATGGATAAAAACGGCGACCTGCCGAAAAATCCTAAAAAAGAGATCACGAACAATATCGACGCCTCGATCTACCGCGTGGCGCTGGACGAGATGATCAAGCGCTATCCCAAGGACGCCTCCTTCAAAAAGATGGACAGGGAGTTCGCGGTCAACAACCTCTGATGGACGAGAGATACGCGATCGAAGCGGACGACATATCGTTCAGCTACGCCACGGAGAGCCCCGTCCTCCGTGGCCTTTCGCTGCGCGTGCGGCGCGGAGAATTCGTCTGCGTCCTCGGACACAGCGGCTGCGGCAAGAGCACGCTGCTCAGCCTTCTCATGGGCCTTCTCGAGCCCTCCTCCGGTTCAATAAAGATTGAGGGCGAACCGATGCGCGGACCGGCGACCGATAGGGCGATTGTCTTTCAGGACTACTCGCTCTTTCCCTGGATGACGGCGCGGCAAAATGTCGCCTTCGGCATCGAGCACTCGCGCGGGCTGGCGAAAAAGGCGGCGTTGGAGCTAGCCGACGGCTATCTGGCACAGGTGGGGCTCTATGAAAGCCGCGAAAAGTATCCCCACCAGCTGTCGGGGGGCATGCGCCAGCGGGCCGCCATCGCACGCGCACTGGCGATGGATTCCGTCATCTGGCTCTTCGATGAACCCTTCAGCGCGCTTGATCCGCAGATGCGCGCCTTGCTGCAGGCCCTTGTGATGGAGCTGGCAAAAAAGGAGCGTCACCGAACCGTCCTCTTCGTCACCCACAACGTTGACGAGGCGGTGCTGCTCGGGGAAAGAATACTCTTTATGGCCGGGGGACGCATCTGCCGCGAGGCGACGGTACCCTTCGATTACCCGAGGGCGAAAAACGAAATCCTGCGCATGCCGGAATATTTCTCGCTCGCCAACGGCCTCGCGGAGCTCTTTTACGAGACCCGCGGAGAGAGGGAGAGGGCGGGATGAGACGCGCGCTGCCAGCGACCCAGCTTATCTTCGCGGCGCTAACGGCGCTGGTCCTCCGCAACCACAGCGGCTCGCTCGCCGACTGCCGGATGTTTCTTGCCGCTTTCGCGTTGATTGAGGCCGTCTATCTGATAAGGATATACCGCGAACCGCGGCGCTGCGCGGCCCTCTCCGTGATAACCTCGCTGATACTGATAATCCTCTTCGCCTGGGAGCTCGCGGCGGTCAACCTAAAGATCGCCAACCCAATCCTGCTGCCGCCGCCGGACGAAGTATTCGAGGTCTTCGCCGACTGCCGCGCGCTCATGTTCAAAGGCGTTTTTTCATCGCTCGCGCTGCTCGGCTTCAGCATGTCGTCCGCCCTCATATCCGGCGTCATTCTCGGCCTCGCCGTCGGCCGGGCGCCGTTCCTGCGCGACATCTTCCTGCCGATCGCCAAGGTGCTGAGCCCGGTGCCGCCGATAATCTACAGCCCCTACGCCGTGGCGGTGATGCCGACCTTCCGCAGCGCGGCGGCGCTGATAATAATTCTCGGAATCTTCTGGCCCACATTCATGGGGATAATCAACCGCGTCGCCGCGATGGACAGGCGTATCGCCGATTCGGCGCGCGCCCTGGGGCTCTCGCCAAGGGAGATGATCTTCCGTGTAATGCTGCCCTATCTATTCCCAGGCATCATGTCCGGACTGCACGTGACGCTCTCGACCTCCTTCCTGCTGCTGACGATGGCGGAGATGATGGGAGCCTCCAGCGGCCTCGGATACTTCATAAAAAATTATTCCGACTACGCCAACTACACCAACGTCATTGCGGGAATAATCCTCATCGGCCTCGTCGTCAGCCTCTTGAACGCGCTGCTGAGCTTCGCCGAGAAGAGGCTGGTACGCTGGAAGGAATAAAAAACGCGGCTCCGCCTGCCAATGGGAGCCGCGCCTTTCTATCTATCTCTGCGCTAAACCTAGAAACGCAGTTCGAGCAGCTTTATCCCCGCATCCTGGAAGAGTCCGGGAATCTCGCGCCTTGCCCGCTTCCTTCTGATGAAGATCGCGAGGTTGCGCGGCTGGCTGAAATCCTCCGCCGCCGCAGAATAGACGGGGCTGCCGCC
>NZ_JAJBUX010000006.1 GCF_020860125.1 Cloacibacillus sp.
GTTCATACGGCGAGGACACTTAGGGACCGGCTTATGACGCATACGGTGCTTATTCACGCCGATTTTGATAAACGCCGATTTACTCGTCGACTAGGCGATAACCTACGCCAACTTCGGTAACCAGGTAGCGCGGCTGCGCGGGGCTCTTTTCTATCTTGCGGCGCAGGCTCGCCATCAGCGCGCGCAGCGACTGCGTATCGCTGCCGTAACCGGCGCCCCAGACCTGCCTGATGATGTAGGCCGAGGTGAGCACTTTGCCGATGTTCCGGAAGAAGAGCGCGAGCAGGCTGTATTCCATCGGGGTGAGGTGGAGCTCTTCGCCGTCAAGGTAGACGAGGTGACGGTCAAGTTCGATCCTGAGGCCGCCGACGCTCTTGACGGTCTCCTGGGTGGATTCGCCGTGGCGCTCCAGGTGGCGGAGGGCGACGCGGATACGCGCCGAGAGCTCCGTCGCGGAGAAGGGTTTGGTCAGGTAGTCGTCGGCCCCCGCGTCGAGCGCCGCCGCCTTTTCTTTGTCCTGGTCGCGCGCGGAGACGACGATGATCGGCATCTCCGACCATTCGCGCACCTTTTTTATGATCTCCATGCCGTCCATGTCGGGCAGCCCGAGGTCCAGCAGGATGAGGTCCACCCGCTCGGAGAGCAGCTTCGCCATCGCCTCCGCGCCGTTGGCGGCGGCGGTATATTCGAGCCCCATGTTTTCAACGGCGAAGCAGTTGAAGTTTCTTATCTGGTTGTCGTCCTCAATTATCAGAATGCGTCTTGTCATTTTGACCGTCCTTTGCCAGAGGCAGCATAAAGTTGAAGCGCGCGCCGCCGCCGGTGATGTTTTCCGCCGATACCGTTCCGCCGTGGGCCTTGATGATGGCCTCGCAGATGGGCAGCCCGAGGCCGATGCCCTTTTTTACGTCGGAGGAGCGTTTTTTTGAAGTATAGAACATTTCAAAGATGTGCGGCAGGTCCTCGGGCGGAACGCCTTCGCCCTCGTCCTCTACCGTGACGCGCACATAGCCTCGGCCGACGCGGTCCGCCGAGAGAGATATCCTCTTTCCCGGCGGCGTGTGTTTTGCCGCGTTGTCGAGGAGGTTGACGAGCACCTGCTGGATGAGACGTCCGTCTGCCATTACCATCAGCAGTTCGTCCGGCAGCCGTACTTCGAGGCGGCGTCCCTCAAGGTGGCGTTTGACGTGATTCAGCGCGGCCTCGGCGATCTCTTCCAGCGCCGAGGGCTCGTATTTTATGACGGAGGCGCCGCTCTGTATCCTTGTGAGGCTGAGGACGTTTTCCACGATGTCGTGCAGCCACTGCGCGTCGCTGTAGATCGCCGCGGCGAGGGCCGATTTTTGCTGGTCGTTCCGCTCTCTTTCCATGAGGATCTCCGCGGTGCCCATGATCCCCGCCAGCGGGGTGCGCAGGTCGTGTGAGATGGCGCGCAGCAGGCTGCTGCGGTAGCGCTCCTGCGCCGCCTCTTCCTCCGATTTGAGCCGCGCCCGCGCGCTGCCGTAGCGGTCCATCGCCAGCGCGACGCCTTTGATGACGGAGTGCAGCGCCTGGCGCTGGTCGTCGGTCATCGTGCGCGCGTCGGGAGTCGGTATCCTGACGACGGCAAGCAGCTTTTTCGTGCTGTAGACGGGCCAGTCGAAGAATTCTTCTCCCGCGAGGTAGGCGCGGCGCAGCTGGAGCATTTCATTCATCACCCGCTGCGGCTCTTCTGTCCTGCGCCAGATCGGCGTGTCTTCGCCGACCTGCTGGATGTAGGAATCTTCCGGCCGTCCCTCGCCGTTGAAGCAGAGGCAGGCGGCCTGCCAGCCCCAGAAGCTGTGTATGGTGTTGACGGCGACGCCCGCAATCTCATGGGGGGTAAAGGCGTTGCTGAGCCTGTTGGTGAAGCTGTAGAGCATAAGCACCTCGGCCTCACGCCGCCGCGCCTCCTCCTCGGAGGCCTTCGCCTTGGAGGTGAGGGCGCCGGTTATCGAGGCGGTGATCGTCATGATGGCGAAGGTGATGATGTGGGAGCTGTCGCTGACGGCGAAAGAGTATAGGGGGATGGTAAAGAAAAAGTTGTATGTGAAGGTCGAAACGAAGGCGGCGGCGATACCCCAGCGGTAGCCGGGCGTGAAGCGCGCCGCGAGCAGCACCGCGAGAATGTAGGTGATGACGATGTTCGTCTCGGGGAATCCGAGGGCGCGGAAGAGCAGCCCGATCAGCGTCGCGCCGATAATCAATGAGGCGGCGAGCAGGACGAAATGAGCGGGCTGCTTTGGGGCGAGTCCTCCGCTCAGTTTTGAAAGAAGTTGTTTCGTCATCAGGACATTCCTCCTTTGCCGTTGTTTAGTCTACCGCCTTTTGCCGCTCCTGCAAAGCCGGAAATAGGGGAGCTCCGGCGGTCAGGTATATGTGTGTTTATGCGGTAGCGGTATTTAGCCGCCGCCATTTTTGTTTTTGTGTTAAAATAACGGCGGTAAAAAGAATATGCGTATCACGCCGCCGCCGGGTGGCGTGTTTTTAGACGCGCGGGACTCATGCCGTTAGGCCTTAGAAGGGATGAGTCTTTGCGCGGATTTTTGTTTTTTACGGGGGCGTTTATTTATGGGGAAGAGGCTTTTTCCGACCTTTGTCAAATATGTCTCGCAGAGCGTGATGGGCATGGTCGGCATATCCTGTTATATTCTTGCCGACACCTGGTTCGTGGCCGCCGCCTTCGGCGCGGAGGGGCTCGCCGCGCTGAATCTCGCGATTGTGGTTTACAGCCTGATGAACGCCGCCGGGCTGATGGCCGGTATCGGCGGCGCGACGCTTTTTTCGCTCTCGTTTGCCGCGGGAAGGGAGCGGCGCGCGGAGATATTTTCCTCCACGGCGGCGCTCGGCCTGTTTTTCGCGGTTATTTTCACGGGCGCGGGGCTGTTTTTCAGCGGTGGGATCGCGCGGCTGCTTGGCGCGGATGAGGCGATCTTTGCTATGACGAGGAGTTATCTGCGGACGATCCTCTCGTTTTCGCTCTTTTTTATCATGAATAATATCTTACTCGCCTTTGTCCGCAACGACGGCAGCCCGCGCCTCGCGATGGCGGCGATGGTGACCGGCAGTTTTTCCAATATCGCGCTCGATTACCTGTTTATCTTTCCCTTCGGCTGGGGGCTTTTCGGCGCGGCCCTCGCCACGGCGATCGCCCCGATGATCAGCCTCGCGCTGCTTTCGCTGCATTTTGTCCTGCGGCGGAGTTCCTTCCGCCTCTCCCTGCGGCGGCCCCGCGCCGGAGCGGTCGCGAAGATGGTCCCTCTGGGGCTCTCTTCAATGGTGACGGAGCTCTCTTCCGCCGCCGCGCTCGCGGCCTTTAATCTGATGATCCTCGCGATGGCCGGCAACACCGGCGTCGCCGCCTATGGCATCGTGGCGAATCTCGCGCTCGTGGAACTTGCCGTCTTCGTCGGCATCGCCCAGGGGATGCAGCCGCTCGTGAGCCGCAGCCGCGGCGCGGACGACGGGCATAGCTGCCGCCTTCTTTTGTTTTACGGGGCGGCGCTTTCGCTGGCCGTCGCCTCGCTGGCCTACGGCACGGTATTTGTCTGGGCGCGGCAGGTCGCCGGACTTTTTAATTCCGCGGGCGACGCGCTGCTCGCGGCCTACGCGGAGGAGGGGCTGCGCATCTATTTCGCCGGTTTCTTTTTCGGCGGGCTGAATGTCGTGGCCGCCGCCTTTTGCAGCGCCGCGGAGATGCCGAAGCGCGGTTTTCTCATCTCCGCGCTGCGCGCCTTTTTGCTGGTTCTGCCGCTGGCGGCCCTCTTTTCCTGGCTCTTCGGGATGCGCGGCCTCTGGTTCTCGTTTGTGGCCGCGGAGACGCTGACCTTTATCGCCGCCGCCGCGATGCTGCGCCGGTTTATCTTCGATAGGCCAAATGATAAATGGCGGTTTAGCTTCGACGGTGCAAGGAATAAATAACGCTTTATCTTTTGACTTTGCCCTTAAAGGCGCCCTCTGTGAGGGAGCTGGCTCGGCGATGTTTTTTCGCCGAGACTGAGGGAGAGTTGACCTT
>NZ_JAJBUX010000007.1 GCF_020860125.1 Cloacibacillus sp.
CCGACACTTTCGGCCCACTCAAAAGTCATAAAGCCACCACCTTTCTATGAAGTTTATCCCAGTTTGGTACTATTTAAAATAGGACGAAATGGGATTAATTATCTTCCCGTTTTGGATACACGGGACTTTAGGCCTATTGATATTTTCCCAATTTGGTAATATATTTTATTTGTTGAAGGAGGTGATGTTATGGATGGTCTTAAAAAAATGAGAATAGCCAATAACTTATCTTGCCAAGCCCTTGGTTCCCAAATTGGAGTAGGCGCAAATACTATTTCACGTTGGGAAAGAGGGCAAAGGAGCCCTGATGTCGAAATGCTTGTGAGGCTATCTCAAATTTTTCATTGTACTGTTGACGACCTACTAAACCCTACGCCACCCCTGCCCCAAGTGGAGCAGGGGGAGACGGCAACGGCATAGAGGAGGCCAGGCGGCTGCAGGCGGCGTTTTCTTCTTTCCGCTTCGGAGTGGAAGAGGCTCTTGATCTGGGAGAGGACGGGCGGTTTGACGATCCGCTGACAAGGGAGAGTGCAATAAATTTGTACAATGCTCTTGAAGAAGCCCTCAAGTAGTTGGCAGAGCGTCGCTCTTTGACAAATGAATATTGGCGACAAGATTAAGTGACAGGAAGGTGTGATTGGCTATGGCGTTGAAGGTATCTCTGGAAATTGCCAATAACTCTTCTTCTCTATGTGTACAGAGGAGGATTTCAGTTTTCGGTATGCTGGCTATTGATACTGCTGAGGAGGAAGCGCTTGAGTTGTTTCGTCTCTCTTGGGAGAGGGTAGTCACTCCGATTCAGAGAGGACTAGGCTTGATAGATGACGCCGCGGACCTTTTACCAGAGGACGACGAGGATTTTGAACTTTTTTAGGAAGCTCTCCGGTAATGATCTGAGGGATAACGGCCGCATTGACGCCCCAGAGGTGCGGGCGAAGATTGAAAGGGGGATTCACGTTTTACAGGAGGCGCTTGTTTAAAGGCGCGCTGAACCTTGAAAACTCAATATGGGAGGCAAGCTTTTTGTAGAAGGAGGCGTAAGTATGGGCAGGGCCCGCATCGAGGAATACAAAGTAAATGTCTTTTTCCCCTCGATTGAGGATCGTCGTAACGAGGATCCCGGACAGGCAGCAATCAGGGAGGCCAATCTGAGAAGGGCCCGCGCCTGGTTTGATTCGCTGTTCGATATGTACTATGAGAGCTGTACTTGCAGGAGTAAAAAGGAGGTTGGTTTATGAAACTATCGTGGTACTTGGTATTTATTGCAGTAGTTTTTGTGTTTTTTCATGGCTTGGGAAGAGGGGAGGCAAAGCGTGCTGATGCACTAAAGAAAAATTTTTTCTACGACAAGTCGTATGCTGAAATGTATCGTCATCTTATCCACCTCGGCATGAATGAATTAACGAAAGACAAGAAACAGAACGCTTAGCTACCTACGCTAAGAGCTAAGCGTTTCACCAGCACCATGACAATCGAATACCGGGCATATGAAATTTTTTGAAATAAGGATGTGGTTTACGTGGAGTCCATGAAAGAGACGGAAAAATCTTTTCCTCCCAATGTAATGGCCATAAGTCTTATAACTATGGCGATTACTGGAGTCTGCCATATGATGTTTTCCGCAGTCTGCCTTGTTTTAGCTGTTGCTGCTGCAAAAGGATGGTTGGCGGCTTTTCTCTACGCTGCAAGTCTCATGAATTTTATGTTCGCGGTGATACACCTGGGCAATCCTTTAACCGGCTTGTCCGGCATCCGCAACACAGGAGTCAAGAAATAAGCAGCCTAATTCTGTAAGTCTGAATTTGTTGGGGTCTGGCGGAACAAGTGCTGTGTGTTGAAAAAACACTCGCGAGCCTGTTGTCGCGCCGCCTATTTGTTTTGCTTCTCAAGGTTCAATTTTCTGCATTACGGGAAGGTCGTCTATGAGAGAGCATCGCTTGAGATTTTGTATACTGACCCTAACGTCAAAATCTTCTGCGTCTGAAGTCTTTGCTAGGACTCGGGTGTCAAAAAACATAACTAATGGCGTAGGGGCGTATGGCATAAACGGGGCTTTTGTCGTTGCTCTCCGTGCATCTTTATACACCTTGTTTAGTAGCTGCGCATCCAATGGTGATAAGTCTTTTATTATCGAGATAAATGCCGTCCTGGGTTCCGGTTTATTTGGATTAAGCTCATTCGCTAACAGATTTGCCCATAAATCCCTTAGCGAAGGATCTTCTTCAAGCGACGCCCACTCTATCCAAGGTAGGCCAAGTTTTAATGTGCATGCACGCTGACTTTCCAGTGAAATGCTGGCCGCTCGCAGTTTTTCTTGAGATGCCTTGCATGCCGCGAGCAAGCATTCAGCTTGGCGGCTCGCCACGTATGCCGGAATTTGCGGGAAAATGAGAGATAGTCCAGCATACACACCCCCGCAGATTTCTTTCATTACAGAATAGCTATCTTTGATTGGCCCAATATGATTATCAGCCATGTTGGTATTCACCTCTCTAGTGTGTGCCTGTGCCCGATATTCGATTGTCATGGTGGGGTGGTGCATCAATTATATCAGCACTATAACAACTTAAGGAGGTGGTAAGGAAATGGAAACACTTGAAACCAAGCTCGAATATCTGATCGAGCTACTTGAGAAAGAGCGCAGCGGCACGCGCCGATTCCTCACGAAAGAGGAGGCCGCCGAGTACATGGGGATGAGCTCTTATACGCTGGATGAATACCAGCGGCTGGGTAAACTGAAAATCCCCTCTGTGAAGATCGGCAAAATGGTGAGATATGACTTGAAAGACATAGAACGGTATTGCGACGAGCTGCCGCGGCGAGAAAGGAAGGAGGCATAGCCATGAAATCATATTGGTACTGGATATTTATCTCTCTGGTCTTTGCGTTCTTTTACGGTCTGGGGCGTTTGGAAGCGCGGCGCAGAGAGATGGAGCGGATCGAGCTTCGCGAGTGCGCGGCCAGGGAGGAGCGGCGGCGGTGCTGGAATCAGGAGGGCGAGTGATGGAGCAATTTGCGCAGAGCGAGTTTTTCTTTTACCACATCGCGCCTAACCTAACGCTGACCAAATTTGTGTTTTTCTTTGGGATCTTCGGGCTGGTCGGCGTGGTGGCGCAGTCGGTGCGGATTGGGCTGGAAGCGGAGGAGAGAGAGGAGCTTGAGCGTGGGGAAAAGGTACATCTACCGAGGTAAAGAGCTGTTCGTCGCGGACCTCCTCACCGGTTGTTTTAGAACCGTATGGGTTTCGAGTTCGGGCGAAATTCATATCGTCAAAGTACGGGAGCTGCCATTACGACGAACAGTTAAGACGGCGCAGCGAGATTTAGATCGCTTTGCTGAGAAGAGAAAGCTGAAGGAGGCATAACGATGAGCGTTAAGTATTTTTGTGATGTATGCGGCAAGGAGTTCGATTCATGCCAAGGAAGGAAGCGGAGGTCTATCGCCGTTTTAATGACAATCGACGACGAGGAGCAATCTATAGGTTTTTATACCTCAGACACTTGCGACGATTGCCAAACGAAGATTACAGAGCGGTTTGAAACATTTGCGGACGAACTTGATAGTGAATGTGTACATACCGAAGATTAGGAAGGAGACCACGACAATGGAAGAGAAGAAAATCAAGAAGGTTATAGTCGTTTTTGAGGATGAAGAGCCGTTTCTCTATGAAGCGAAGGACGAGGATGACCGCAAGTCCGCCATGCTCATTTACTCCGCGCTTCAAGATGCTGTCAGAGACGGAGGCCTTTCCGCGTTTTTCCTTGCGTATAAGACACGGCGCTCTATGGGGAGCAACGGAGCTTACGGCAACGCAAACGATTGCTTTCAGTTGATGTCCTGTACTCTCTCGGATATATGCTTTAAAGCCAGCAGTGTTCCTAGCGCTGCGATGGATAGTATCGTGACAGTTGCAAAGAAGTTGCTGTTGGGGGAGATGTTGGAAGAAGCGATTAAAAAGCTTGGAAAGGTAAAATCCGCCTCCGAGGAAAAGGAGGTTTTTATCCACGTTCTCAAACTTTTGGCGGAAGAAGAGCCCTCTCAAAAGTGAGAGGGCTTGTCGAAAAGAATTTTGGCGGCAGTTGGCGCTGCCGCCTCTATTTTAGCACAGGAGGCTGAAAACATGAAAAGGTATTTAGTTACTGAAAAGCAGCTCGAAGAATTGAAAGAAGCCTTTGAGATGACGTTGTTTGTAAACCATAACAACGAGCGTTTCTTGAAGTTCCTCGTTGAAGATATAGAGGCGCAAGAGCTCGACATCCGCTGCGAGGATGAAATCAAAAGCTCCGACGAAGTACGCCGGAAGGTTTTCGTTGCAACCTATACCCCGAGGGGGAGTATGTAGATGACGATTACAGCGTCTGAGTTTAACAAGCGCCGCGCAGAGCTGATCCAGCTCCATGAGGAGAACTCCGGCAAGCGCGGTTTTGGCCGCGAGGCTACGGCGAGGAAGATCGCGGCGCTGCTGGGGTATACGGAGGAGAACTGCAGCGGATATTGGGGCGATAGGAAAACTTATTTCGGACTGGATAAGGACAGCCCCGCCCCGATGTTTCCCTGTCCTGTAAATAAGCCTTATGTCCGGCAGAGCTTCCTGCATGTGAAGAGCTGTCCCGCGGGGTTGTGGTCGCCGATGTTGAATTTGCAGATCGGCAATTCCTGGGACGGAAAGTCTACATACGATTTTTGTCCCCGTTTCACCTTTCCCGACGTATGGGCGGACAACGTGCTGGCTACGGCCTTTGATGTCATGGTCTACGATACAAAAAAAGAGGCGTTGAAGGCGGCGCAGCATGAGGGCTGGCTTTGGCTTGACAGAGAGGTAAGTAATCTGGATATGCTTCTCAGAAACCCAAATGACGCCTGTCCAGTATCGGCCGATAAGCTCCGCAAGACTTTCGAGAGCGCGCTGAAGATGTTGACCTGGCTCGGGGAATATGAGCTTGGAGCGCAAATTGACCGGGAGTGTGAGGAGACTGTGAGTCTGGCGGCAGTAAGGACCGAATCGGGGCTTGCGGTACCAGAGAGCGCCATTGAACCGGTTCAGGATGGAGGCAGCAGGATTCTTTACGAATTCCGCTGCTCTAAAGGCCCCTACTCTGTCTCCGCCGACGCGCTGACTTTTGGTGATGCAAAGGCTAGTTTTGGATGCGAAAGCTGTAACTTTTTCCCATGCAGTGGCCCTACATGGGTTTGCCGGACCGTTGGGTGTAGTGAGGACGAAGCGACCGATGTCGAGTTTTCAAAAGGTGAGAAGAATACCTCTTCGGGACAACAGCGGCTGGCGGGCGAGGACGTCATGCCGACCGCCGAGCCGGTCAAAGGAGATCCCGAATTGACGAAGGTCAAGGACAAGTACGACGAGATCCGCCTCAAAATTCAGACTGAAAAGCAGGCAATCAAGGAGATCAAGGAGGAGGCTCTAGCGCCTCATAAGAGCGAGATCAGCGAGAAGGAATCGACGATCGAGCTGATGTCCTTTGTCATGACGCTGTTTGAGGTCCAGACGGCCAAGGCGGAGGCGAAGATCAAGAGCAAGCACGAGGACCCGACCTTTTGTGTGTACGCCTATACGCTGACGGGGTTCAAGGGGGTCCGCGTGCAGGTAGGTACGAAGCAGGATATCCGCGATCTTGAGTATCAGCATGACGGCGTTCATTCTTACGTCCTCGCCGAGTTTTTGAATGGCGAAGAAGTTACGGACAGGGAGGAATAGAAGATGACAAAGGAAAAGATTATGGAGTTTTTGGTTTCTGACGAGGAGGGGCTCGACATTTGGTGTGTGGATTGCCCGGAAAAGATAGAGTATCCCGGCCACTGCGAGGGAGGCTTGCCGATCGAACCCGACGAGGTGAGCTGCCCCTGCGACCTTGAAACCGGAGAAGAGGGCTGCATTATGAGGGCCGAATATAAGGAGATCGAGAAGAAGGCGGCGGAACTGGCGGAATTGGTCAGAGCCTCATTGAAGGGAGGCTGCACAGATGATTGAACCCGGTCTGTATGACGATATCAGCAACGAGGAGTATCACAGCGGCCCAGGGGTGAGCAAGTCGGCTCTGGATATCATTCATCGTTCGCCGGCGCATTATCAGGCGTCGCTATTGTTGCCGCGCACCGAGACACCGGCAATGGTGATCGGCACGGCAATTCACGCCGCGGTGCTCGAACCGGAGACTTTCGAGGCGAAGTTCGTCGTGGCGCCGGAGGTGAATCGGCGGACAAACGCCGGGAAGGAAGAGTGGGAGCGATTTAGGTATTCGGCCTTGGCGGCGGGGATGCGGATGTTGACGCAGGAGCAGTACGACGCGGCGAGGAATGTCCGCGACGCGGTATACGCCAACAGGATGGCGGCGAATCTGCTCTGCGGCGGAAAGGCGGAGCGGTCGGTGTATTGGAATGAGGTGGTGGATGGCGCGGAGGTCCTGTGTAAGTGCCGCCCCGATTATCTGCGCGAGGACGGTATCTGTGTGGATCTCAAGACGACGGAGGACGCCCGCTCAGATCATTTCATCCGCAGCGTCGTCAATTACCGGTATCACGTGCAGGCCGCCTGGTATGAGCGTGGGATTGGCGAGGTCCTGCCGGCGGCGAGGGATTTTGTCTTTCTGGCCGTGGAGAAGGAGCCGCCGTATGGCACGGGGATTTTTACGCTGCCGGATGATTTTATCGACGTCGGAAATTACGCGGCGATGGCCGATTTGCGTACTTTCGCGCGCTGTAAGGCCGCGGATCACTGGCCATGTTACGCGGAAGAGGTTCAGGTGCTGGAAGCGCCTAAATGGTTCAAGGGATAGAAAGGAATGATTGTGATGATGGAGAATAACAATTCTGCGATAGCGACGGTGGCCGAGAATGAGGTTCCGATCAGTCCGTTTACATCGATAAAGACTTTTGAGACGGCACAGCGTATGGCTAACATTTTGTGCAGTTCGAGTCTTGTGCCTGTCCAGTATCAGGGTTCGAAGAATCTGCCGAACTGCGTGATCGCGCTTGAGATGGCGAACCGCGTGGGCGTCTCTCCATTTCTTATTATGCAGAACATGCACGTTATTCAGGGACGCCCCTCGATGAGCGCGCAGTATTTGATCGCTATGATCAACGCAAGCGGGAAGTTCAGCCCGCTTCGTTGGAAGGTCGAGAAACGCGGTAAGAAAAAGATCAATAACTTTGAGATCGAAGATTGTACTTATGTTGCTTGGGCGCGTGAACTGTCGACCGGCGAAGTGCTGGAGGGGCCGGAAGTTACCACGGAGATGGCGGTCAGGGAGGGCTGGTACGGAAAAAACGGCAGTAAGTGGCAGACGATGCCCGATCTGATGTTTAGGTACCGTTCCGCCGCTTTTTTCAGCCGCATGTATTGTCCCGAAATGGCGATGGGGCTGCATACGACTGAGGAGATAGAGGAGATGCCGCCAACTCCGGAGATGAAGAAGGTGGACGCGGTTTCGCGCGCGGAGGAGCTGACGAAGAAGCTCGTCGGCGAGACGGTCTCCTCCAAGGATGATTTTCCGCCGGTCGTTGATGTGACGCCGAAGGCAATGGAGGAGAAGCGGCCAAAGCAGACGCGGCCTGTGGAGGCAGAGCCTGTCTCTGAGGTCAAGGAGGCGGTACCGGATATTCCTCAAGAACCGGCAGTTCCGGAAGCTACGGTGCGTGGACAGCAGTCTATGGATTTTGGCAGTCCAAGCGACGACGCTTTTGAGATCCCCGGCGTCAGCGTCGGGGATGAGGAGCCCTTCTAATGAAGATCCAAAAGTTGAGTATTGAGCGTTTTAAGCGCATTTTTGAGGTGGAGATCACTCCCCGGGGGAACACGATCGAGATCTGCGGCCGCAACGGCCAGGGGAAGAGTAGCATCCTGGACGCGATCTGGCTGACGCTCTCCGGAAACTCCGCCGCCAAGAACAGCGGGACGAGCAAGCCAGTTAAAGACGGGGAGAAGGACGCGGTTGTCCGTCTTGATCTCGGTGAGATTATTGTTACGCGCAAGTGGACCGCCGAGGGAAGGGGGTCGCTGACGGTGGCGTCGGCGGAGGGGAAGAAGTTCTCCTCTCCGCAGGCCCTTCTCGATACGCTGGTCGGCGGTCTGGCCTTTGACCCGCTCGCCTTTTCGCGGATGCCACCGAAGGAGCAGCGCAAGGCGCTGTTGGATCTCGTGAAGCTGGAGATCGACCCGGACGCGATCGACGCCAGGTATAAGGAAATTTACGACGAACGCACGATCATAAACCGTCAGCATAAGAATTTTCTCGCCGCGCTTGCCGAGATAGAGACACCGGCGGCGGATACTCCCACGCAGGAGCTGTCAGCCTTGGAACAGGTACGGAAGCTCGAAGAGGCGCGGCGTCGAAAAGCTGAGATAACGGGCAAGCAGGAGCGGCTGGAGGGGCTGCGCGAACGTATGAAACGGCTGCAGGCGGAGCTTGAGAACGTCATTGCAGAAGGTAAGGAGCTCGCCGCCGAGGTAAAGCAGGCTGTGATCCCCGATGTCGAGGCGATAGAGAAGAGCCTGCTGGCGATTGACCAAGAGAATAAGAAGATTTGGGAGAAGCAGCGGTACGCTGATCTTGTCGTCAGGGCCGAGACGGAAGAGAAGAAATCTCTTTCTCTCACGAAGCAGCTGGAGGATTTGGAGCGGAGTAAGCGCGAAGCTTTCGCTAACGCGAAGATGCCCATCGAGGGGCTGTCTTTCGACGAGGAGGGCGTGCTTTTCAATGGCGTGCCGTTCCGTCAGTGCTCCAGCGCGGAGCAGATGAAGGTCTGTATCGCGATCGCCGCGGCGCTTAATCCCAAGATTCGGGTGATTCTAGTCAAGGACGCCTCTTTGCTGGATGAGGAGAGTATGGAGCTCGTCAACCGCATGGCGGAGGATCTGGATATCCAGGTTTGGCTTGAGCGGGTGAGCGACGACGACAGCAGCGACGGTGTGAAGGTGATTATCGAGGACGGCGCAGTAAGGAGCTAAAAAGATGTATTTGCTGTCCGACGTAGAAAGCAGATTGTATGAGGCTATGGACGAGGCAGGGGCTCCCCCTGCCTCCGGACAGCATTTTGATCTTCAAGATGGAATGATAGTTCGCTATCAGCTGGACGGGGACAGGAGGGGCACAAAAAACGGCGCGTTTCTGGTGCATCTTGACGAGCGGCCTGCCGGCTGGGTTGAGAACTGGAAGACGCAGACGAAGGTCACGTTTACGTTAAAGAATATGCCGCCCCTCTCCGCGGCCGACAAGGAGAGGTTTCGTCTTGAGATGGAGCAGGCCCGTGTGCAGCGCGCGGAGGATGAGGTAGCGCGCCACGCGCACATCGCGCAGAAGGCAAAGATGATGTGGGAGGCGGCTGCCGCCGCCGATCCGAAGTATCCCTATCTGCAAAAGAAGAGGGTGCCGGGATATACGCTGAAGCACGGCTTCGACGAGATCAAGGAGCAGTCTGACGGCACGACGAAGGGCGGCAAGACGGATGTCCTGTATGTGCCGCTTTATGACGGCAAGACTAAGAAGCTGATCAATCTGCAGCAGATATATCCGGACGGGAAGAAGTATCCGCTGTCGGGCGGCAAGATGAAGGGCGTCTTTTCCCCCATAGGCAATAGGAAGAGGGCAGACGGCCCGATCCTCGTCTGCGAAGGGTGGGCGACGGGAGCAAGCCTTTTCCGGCTTACGGGGTTTAATGTGGTCTGCGCGATGACCGCCGATAATCTTATGGAGGTCGTGCGTATGGTCAAGCAGACGAAACCCGACCGGGAGATCGTGATCTGCGCCGACAATGACCTTGATACGGAGAAGAGGACGGGAAAGAACCCGGGACGGGAGGCGGCGACGAAGGCGGCTCTCGCCGCAAACCTCGGCGCGCCGATTTACCCTGATTTCCTGGAGGGCGAGGACGGCACGGACTGGAACGATTATATGGTGCTCCACGGGGAGGACGCGGCGCGGGCGCACTGGAAGAAGAAGTACGACGAATCCCATGTTATGGCGGAGCCCGTTCAGACGGGGGCGATGTCAACGGCTCTTTTCCCGGATATCAGCGCGAAGAGCGGTAAGCCTCTCGGCACGATCGAGAACGTAGAGGCACTGCTTAAGTTCTACCGGATTCAGGTGCGTTATAACGAGATATCCAAGGATCAGGAGATTTATATCCCCGGCCACGACGGGCGCACGGACAATATGCAGGAGGCCAACAATAACCGGATAGTCTCGCTGGCGGCGCGTCATGAGATACCTGTGACCAGGATACCGGCTTTTGTAGACGTTATTGCGGAGCAGAACCGCTATAATCCTGTGCGCGACTGGATTTTATCCAGGAATTGGGACGGCATTCCGCGGCTGATGAAGTTTATTTCTACGGTGCGGCCGCACGATGGTTTTGACACACATACTAGCGACATGATGATACGCCTGTGGATGATCTCCGCAGTGGCGGCGGTATTTAAGGAGCCGCGGGAGGGAGAAGCCCCTTTTTCCACCGCGGGTGTGCTTGTTCTGCAGGGAGACCAGGGCTGCGGTAAGACGACCTGGTTTCGTAGCCTTGCGCCGCGCGGCTCGGGCTGGGTCGGAGAGGGGCGCAGCGTAGACCCGACGAAAAAGGACACGATGATGGGGGCGCTGCGCTTCTGGATCGCCGAGCTGGGGGAGCTGGAATCGACGCTGAGGCGCGATATGGCGATGCTTAAGGCGTTTATCACGGACACGCAGGATGTGATTCGTATTCCCTATAGCAAAAAGCATAGTGTTTTCCCGCGCAGGACGGTGTTCGGAGCTTCGGTCAATCAGGCGGAGTTTTTGTCGGATATGACCGGGAACCGGCGTTGGTGGTGTATCCCGGTGAAGGCGATAGACAACGCCCATAATCTTGATATTCAGCAGGTATGGGCGGAGGTTTATTCGATGTATGAGGACGGCGCCACCTGGTATCCGACGGATCAGGAGAACGAGATCATTCTTAAAGCGAGCTGGCAGTTCACTTTCCCCGATCCGATCATGGATCTCATCCTGGATAAGTTTGACTGGATAGGGTACCCGAATGTGCCGATGGCGGGCATGACGGCGACGGAGGTGCTGAAGCTCTGCGGGATGGACAAGCCGACGCCGCAGGACGTCAAGACCTGTGGAACGGTGCTTAGACGTCTTACGAATAGAGACCCGCACAAGGGTACAGGAGGACAGAGGCTTTATTATCTGCCCTCAACGAAGTATCTGGCCGGTGGCAGATAGGTGGCGAAGCCTGACATGAAAAAAGTCAGTCATATCAACATAAAGTGGCGCACAGTGGCAGAGAAGTGGCAAACAAGATAGTCTAAAAACTCGGTGATACCAACGGAAAGTGGCGATCTTATTAAAATAATATATATAAATATATATATTATGGGTATAAGGGGTATAGGGCAGTGTTCTATTCCGCTTATCTCAAAAAAACTTTTCAAAAACGCGAAAAAAAGCCATCTGCCCAAAAAGCATTGGTATTACAGGGAAATAGTGTGCCGATAGCGTGCCACTTGCGTGCCACTCAATTTAGACACAATTCGGAGGCGATAGCGGATGAAAAGCCGGGAATTGCTGGACTACATCAGAGAAAACGGCATAAAGGTAGAGGTTCGGAACGGTAAGTTGTCCGCGACGCCGAAGGAGAAGGTCGCGCCGCTGGCGAATGATTTTATCGAGCACCGAAAGGTTTTGTTGTTACGTGCCCGCGGGCAGTTTGTGGACTGGCAGGGGTACCAGCGAAGGGTACGCGACGAATGCGACGTACATCACTGTGTCACCTGTTTGGGATGGGTCCCGGAGATAGAGGACGGAGAACGGACGGGGCTGTGTGTGTCGAGGGTGGAGCCCTCGGTGATTTTGGTCGGGAGGAGATGAGGTCATGATAAAACCGAGACCATATCAGACTGAAATAGTAAATACTGTCTGTGCGGAGTGGCGGAACGGCGTAACGCGGCAGCTGGTGAGTTTGCCGACGGGATGCCACGCGGCAGGGACAGAGATTTTGATGTATGACGGTTCCGTTAAGAAGGTTGAAGATGTTCGCGTCGCTGAATTGCTAATGGGGCCGGATTCAAAACCGAGGCTTGTATTCAGCCTTATTCGTAATAAGGGACGCATGTATAAGATTACGCCTGTCAAGGGCGAGCCGTTTGTCGTGAACGAAGAGCATGTGTTGAGCTTGGAGAAGACTAACGAAAGGTCGAATCCTGGCCGCGTTTATGAGAGTACGAGGCGCAGGCGCGAGAATATCTCGGTGAAAGAGTATCTCGGCAAGAGCAAGACTTATAAGCATACGCACAAGCTGTATCGCTGCGCGGTGGATTTTCCGCACGACGACATAAGGATACAAAAGGAGGATATCTCGCCTTATTTTCTTGGCGTCCTTTTAGGCGACGGTTCTTTTGTGAACGGAAATCTTATGGTCACGACGCCGGACAAAGAAGTGAGCGCGGCGTGTTACCGCGAGGCCGCGCGTTTCGGGCTGGATGTGAGGCGCGAGGATATGCCGGGGAACGCGGCGAGAAATTATCACTTTGTCCCCGTTGAAAGGCAAAAAGCAAAGAAAAATTCAAACGGCATCAGAGAGGCGCTGAAAAGACTGGGGCTTTTGAATTTGCGCTGTGGGGAAAAGTTCATCCCATACGCATATAAGACGGGGAGCCGTGCGGCGCGTCTTGAAATTCTGGCCGGGCTTATTGATACAGACGGTTCGCTTGGCCACGGGTTCGAGTTTTCCAGCAAGTCGCTGAGGCTTGCGGAGGACGTCGCATTTGTGGCGCGCAGTCTCGGATTCGCGGCCTATAGGAGCGTCAAGACCGTGAATGGCGAGGAATACCAGAGGGTGTCCATCTCCGGGCGGTGCGAGATTATCCCGACGAAGGTCGAGAGGAAGCAGGCGTCGCCTCGCAAGCAGAAGAAGAGCGTCCTTTTGACTGGATTCTCTGTGGAGTATGTCGGTGAGGGTGATTATTACGGATTCCACATTGGCGGCGACCATCTCTATCTGATGGGAGATTTCACGGTTACGCACAACAGCGGCAAGACGATATGTTTTGCCCTGCTGGCGCAGAAGCTCGGCGTGCCTACGCTGGTGCTCGCGCACCGCGAGGAACTGCTGCTGCAGGCGAAGGCGAAGATCCGCATGGTAGATCCGACGGCGAATGTTGGGATTCTCCAGGCGCAGACGCTGGATGGGCTGTACAGCCATATTTGTGTGGCGAGCGTACAGACTGCGGTGCGGCCGGCGCGGATAGACGCGCTTCGCCGGCGCGGCTTCCAGATGGTGATCGTGGACGAGGCGCACCACGCGACGAGTATAAATACTTACGGCACGATTTTGGACGCGCTCGGCTTTATGGGCGAGGACAGGGAGAAGCTGCTTGTCGGGGTGACGGCCACGGCCTTCCGCGGCGACGGCATAGGGCTGGGCGGCGTCTTTGACAAGATAGTTTATGAGCGGACTATCCTGGCCATGATACGCGGCGGATATCTGTGTGACGCGCGCGGTCGCAGCGTAAAGACGTCGGCGGACCTTTCCGGCGTGCATACTAAGGCCGGAGACTTCGCCACGGCGGAGCTGTCGCTCGCGGTGAATACGGAGGAGCGGAATAGGATTATCGTTAAGTCGTATCTGGATCATGCCGCTGGCCGTAAGGCTATCGTCTTTTGCTGCGATATAAAGCATTCGCAGGATTTGGCGGCGGCATTCCGCGACGCGGGGGTAGCCGCAGAGGCGGTATGGGGCGCGATGGAGGGACGCAGGGAGATCCTCGACGGTTACGCAATCGGCCGGATAAGGGTCATTTGTAACTGCAATGTGCTGACGGAGGGCTTTGACGACCCGACGACGGCGGCGGTGTTGCTGGCCAGGCCGACGAAGAGCCGTACTTTATATATACAGATGGTCGGGCGCGGCTTGCGGCTGGCGCCTGAGAAAACAGACTGCCTGGTGATGGATTTCGCGGACATGGCCGGGAAGCATAATTTGTGCAGTCTGGCGTCGCTCTCCGGAGCGAATGCGAAGTTCAAGGTCAAGCAGGGGCAGACGCTTACTGAGGCGATGGAGGAGATCGATGCCTCCGAGGTGTGGAAGAAGGAGCGCATCGGCGACATAACGAGCGAGGAAGTTGAGCTCTTCGAGCGTAGCCGCTTTGTTTGGACGCCGACATCCGACGGGCATTATAAGCTCGTGATCGGGGCGGAGACGCTTTGGATTCGGAAAATGGCTGGCTTGTATGTGCCATTTACGTATCCGCAGGGAGCCGAGAAGGCCACCGCTTTGGCCGACACGCCGCTGCCGTTGGGGTATGCCCAGGGTGTCGCGGAGGATTACGCGAGGATCAACGCGAAGAACACGAAGTTGATTGACCGCACGTCGAAGTGGCGTAAAGAGGCTGCCAGCGAGAGGCAGCTTGCGCAGCTGAAGAAGTGGCGGATTCCGCACGCGGAGGGTATTTCCAGAGGAGAGGTGTCGGAGATGCTTTCTTTGGAGATCGAGCGGCGGACGGCGAAGAATAACGGCCCGGCGACGGCGAAGCAGATCCACCATATCCGCTGCAAGCTGGGCATCCCGGTTCCGGAGACGATTACCTTTGCGGAGGCCAGGCGGCTGATCGTAGAGGGAGAAAAGCAGAAGGTGGTGGCATAGATGGCGGAGTTTGATATGCCTGGAATAGGCAGGGTACGGATGGCGCTTACTAAGTTGGCGAATGAGCCGTCCGTTAAGGGTAACGAGGATATTAAAAAGGCGTTGATAAAGGCGCTGTATACGGAGATTCGCGCCGCGAGGATAGCTGGCCATTCTTGGAATAAGGTCAGGGAGGCGATTCTCGCTGATGTAAGTATACGACTCTCGGAACAAGCACTAGTGAGGTATTTTGCGGAGGTCGATAAGGAATACGAAGAGAGAACTGGCGTCAAGGCTCTGCCGATGCGAGTGTCACAGATTCGGCGGAAAAAAGCTGTCGGACGACCGCGCAAGATAAAGGATGAGGCGTGCACAGATGTCTAAGATTGTGATTGGGATTGATCCCGGGGCGAAGGGCGGTATCGCGGTGCTTGAGACGGCTGCTGACGGCAGCTTGATCGTAATGGCGGCGGAGGCGGCTCCGACATGCGCCTTTGAGCTGCATATGTTTGGCAACCGGATGGGGTTCTTTTTCCGTGAGCACGAGTGCCACGCCTTTCTTGAGCGGGTCCACGCGATGCTGAAGCAGGGGGTCTCGTCGATGTTCACGTTTGGGCGCAGCGTCGGGATGTGGGAGGGATTTCTCGGCTGCTGGGGGATAAAGTGCGACTACGTGGAACCGCAGGTCTGGCAGAAGATCACGGCCCCGATGGCCGGGCTGACGACGAAGGATAGGTCGATCAGGTTCGCTTCGGTGGCGTTCCCGGATACGCCGCTTGTGCCGAAAGGCGGACGAAAACCGAGTGACGGAATCGCGGATGCGCTTTGTATTGCGTATTATGGGGCGAAGAGGGTGAGGGCAAAATAATGAGCAGTATGCTGATATACCTGTTGGCCTGGCTGTGTGTTAATGCGGCGCTGTACCTTTTTGCAATGTGGAAAGAGGCTGGGGGTCTGGAATATGTGGCTATTTTTGTTTTTATGATCACGTCTGTCCCGTGGAAACAATGGCCGCAGTGTTAACCGAAAATTTTTAAGAAGGAGCTGAGGGACTTGTCCAGAAAGGTGAGCTATATACCCAAAGAGGTGTTGCGGATAGAGGATATAATCTGGCTGTTTGCGGAGTATTGTCCCACTGGGCTAGCTTGCTTTTTTGGAGATGCAGATATGCCGGACATGGAAGAGATGGCGGCGATGGTACTGGCGAAGTATGCGACGGCGGAGGATATAGGCCCTGTAGATGGCGGTAAGGGAACGCCGCAGCAGCAGATCATCGTGGAGACTGGCGAGAGTGTCGTCAATGTTATTGCTTCCGTTGGTGGGCTTGACGCGATACGGCGGGTGTTCTTCCTTTATGGCGAAGAGTTCCCTCACAATGCACAGCTATTAAGAGAGATGGATTATATTGGCCGCAGCTTTCGTTATCCCTCGATCGAAGTGTTTGCCTTTAAGCATCATCTCACGGAAAAGCAGTTTTACCGCAAACGCCGGAAGGCATTACTTGAAATCTCTTGGGAGATATACCGGCGATATAAGATGTCCGAAAAGATGTCCGAAAAAGTGTCCGAAATAATGTCCGAAAAAATGGCATAGATTTATCTCAAAACGGGCGATATCATATCAGCATCGAATCAGCGCGTCCGCGGGAGAAATCTTGCGGACGCCTTTTTGTTGGGCGGTGAAGTAATGGCTCGAAGAAAGTTTTATAATTCCGCGAAGCGATACCACCTATCACGGGCTGACGGGGCTGAACCGCCAGACCGCGACGGGAGATTTACGAAACACGCGGGCCGCGCGCATGACTCCCTACCCAAAAGGAGCATGATAAAAAATGGAAAAGACGAAAGAAAACAGAATTAAAAAGGAGCAGCGGCGCCTATCATCGATTTTTAAGATACGCCCGACCTTTAAAAGTCGGGCGTGTTTGCTTATAAGTAAAAGGGAGGCGGCGTAAGTGTCTAAGCAATACCACACCATTTATGCCGATCCTCCTTGCTGTTATTGAACCCTGAGTTCCTGCTTAAGTGCTTGTTGCAGGAGCGCCGAGTAGTTGAGCTTCTGCTCTTCCGCAAGCTCCGCAAGATAGGCTGGGATCGTAAGGGTCTTTTTAACAGCTTTCTGGCTCCATGCCCGGCGAACTGGGGGCATGAAGGCAACCACGAGCTGAGTGACGGAATCATCGCTTTGATTTAACGGTATATCGCTGGGGGCAGGTATATCCTCCTTACCTTTTTCCAGAAAATAGAGACAGTCCTCCAGTGTATATTTCGCCTGGTCGATGGCCTCCTCCAGCGTATCCGCCGAAGTATAGCAATTATCCAGATCAGGGAATCTTACGTCCCACATTCCCTCCTCATCCTTAGAAAAGATGGCGGGGAAAATATAGCGGTCAGGATACTTTTTCATGTTATCAACTCCTTTATTTATCTTTTTGTCCAAAGGGGCCGGGGCTATTTAAGCCCCAGCGCCTTCTTTATTGCTTGATCCACTCCGATGGAGATTTTATAGGGGATTGGAAAACCTCTTTGTCCTTCTTTGGAGGCCCAGTAATGGCTTCCTTTTCCCCGGCTCTCTGTTACCGTCCAGCCAAGTTCTCTTGCTATTTTTACGAACTCGCTTTGTGTGTATCTTTTATTGGCTGGATATTCTTTTTTCACTGTTGAGCCGCCTCCTTTCGATGAATTAATTATAGCACAAATATGACACGTGTCAATACGTATCGATAAATAATTTAGCACAATTTTCCCAGACAGGAGGGATGAGAATGCGAAAGACTGTACCTATCAGGACACAGCCGGAAATACAAAGTTTCCTCAAGCGGCTGAGAGAATGGAATCAAAACTACTACATGGGCGCCCTGATCGGTATTCAGTGGGGGATTCGCTGCTCCGACATTCTTGCCCTCACCGTTGACGACGTACTCGCAGGAACGGGTAAGCGGGTACAGATCATTGACCGAATAGAGATCAAAGAGATCAAGACAGGCCATGAGCGTACCATCCTGATAACCGACGACATGAAAGACGAGTTGTACATGCACATAAAGGGTATGGGCAAGAATGTGGATAGGAATTGCCCCCTTGTCCTGTCGCGCAATAGAAATGAGTTTGGAGAGTGCAAGCCGATATCACGACAAAGGCTTTGGGCCGTACTTAAACAGGTTGCGGACGAGCTGGGGATAAAAGGCCCTATTGGCATGCACAGCCTCAGAAAGACCTGGGCTTTCCAAGTATGGCAGAAGGGCGTGCGAATAGATGTTATACAGAAAGAGTTTGGGCATGCCTCGGTTGCAACCACTCATAGATACGCATGTATACCAGATGAGAGCAGGGACGCGCTCTATGAAAAAATAAACTTTGCCCGCACATCAAGGTGGAAGAGCACCTCAAACCGAAATGGGTAAGGCGCGATTTTTGCGGAAAAGTCCAAAAGTCGAAAGTTTTGAGCGCTTCGACATCTTTTTGAACCATCGTTTTTCAAAAAGCCCGACTGGCACAAGGTTTCTGACGCACTGTTGAACGAGACACAATGCTAGTTATGTCTTGTTCATTTAAGGGTAGGGCAGAGGGGCAGAAAATCCGCTGATAGAGCGCATTTATGGGGTGACATGGGTCCTCCCGGCAGGGGGGCCCCGAAAGCGGGTCAGCGAGCCGCGGCTTTTATGTAGTTTTGTTCAGGAATTACCCCATTTCGGTTTATTTTATCTTGATATACATACACGTAGTATTCAAAAAAGGAGGGCGAAAATGGACATATCTGATATCAAGTTGACAACAAAAGAAATTGCCGACCTTTTTCGCCTGACAGAGACGCGCGTTCAGCAGCTGGCAAAGAAAAAGATCATCCCGAAATTGGGACGAGGCGAATTTGAATTAAAACCTGCGGCTCAATCATATATACAGTATCTGCAGGGGCAGATCACAGGCGCGGTTATCGCCGATACCTCCGAGTTGGAGATGCGCAAGCTGGCGGCGGAGGCACAGGAGCGCGAGGCAAAGGCCAAGATGGCGCAGCTAAACCTATCGGTCATGCAGGGTGATCTTCACGAGTCACGGGTCGTTGAGCAATTCATGACGGACGTAATCATCGCATGCCGTCAAAGAATGCTGGCAATCCCGTCACGAGCGACGGGGCTGCTCGTAGGTAAAAAAGACCAGACGGAGATCGCGTCAATACTGCGCGAATTGCTTCAGGAGGCATTGGAATCGCTAGCTGACCTGGACCCGGCTAAATTGACGGAACTGAACGAAAAATACGTGCCTCCGAGGAGCGAAGAAAATGCACTACCCTCGGAAGAGCGCTGACCTTTTTCGGCGGATATTATGCGCTTTCCGCCCTCCTCCGGATATTAGTGTCTCTGAATGGGCCGAAACATATAGATATATACCGGAGGGAGCGGCGGAACCGGGACGTTGGCGCAACTCGCGAACGCCTCACCTGGTGGGAATAATGGACGCATTAAGCGACAGCTCCGTATCCACCGTCGTAGCGATGCTTGCCAGTCAGACGGGGAAATCGGAGTTCCTGCTAAACACAATCGGACGTTATGCGCATGTCTCACCGGCCCTGATTCTGATGCTCAGACCGACACAGGATGACGCACGTACCTTTTCCAAAGAACGCATCGCGCCGATGATAAGCGCGACGCCTGAGCTAAAAGATAGATTCGGCTCGCCGAAAACGCGCGATGGCGATAATACGATCCTAAACAAAAAATTCCCCGGCGGCTTTCTGTCCATAGTTGGCTCTAACGCTCCGTCTGGGTTGGCATCGAGGCCGATAAAACTGCTGCTTGCGGACGAGGTTGACCGCTACGAGGCAAGCGCCGGGACCGAAGGAGACCCGATATCACTGGCAGAAAAGCGCCTGACGACCTTTTGGGATCGTAAGATGGCTCTTGTTTCCTCGCCTGGTGACGCAGAGACAAGCCGGATAGAACCGGCGTATAAGACAACCACGATGGAACGCTGGAATCTGCCATGCCCGAAGTGTGGAGAATATCAGCCGCTTGAATGGTCTGGGCTGATTTATAAAGATCTGTCCGCGCCTGTTTACCGTTGCCGCGTATGTGGGGAGACCAGCGAAGAATACGAATGGAAAGGTGGTACGGGCCGCTGGATTGCAGAATTTCCGGAGCGTAAAGACAGAGGCTTCCATGCGAGCTCGCTTATCTCTTTTTTTATTGACTGGCCGGAGTTGGTAAAAGAATGGCTCTTCGCCAGTTCGGAATCGAAAAAGGGCAATAACGAACCTCTTAAGGTTTTCATCAACACCAGGCTTGGTGAGACGTGGACCCAGCCAGGGCAGCAGGTCGAAGAAGATGAGGTCACCAAACGAAAGGAACCTTATGTATATCGCAAGCCGGACGGCAGTTATATCCCCTGTGAAGTGCCGGACGGAGTGTTATTGCTGACGGCTGGTGTAGACGTACAGGATAACCGCTTTGAGGTGGAGGTCGTTGGATGGGGGCCGGAATGGGAATCATGGGGAATCGAGTACCGGGTGATCATGGGCAATCCCAGCACACAAGAGGCATGGGACGCTCTGGATGAATACCTGCTCCGCAGATGGCGTTATGGCGACGGTACGGAGTTAGGCATCGCCGGGGCGGCTATCGACTCGGGCGACGGTGGCCACACTTCGGACGTATATCGTTTTACAAAACCGCGTGAGTCCCGGCACATTTTCGCCATAAAAGGACAGGGTGGCGTCGGCGTGCCGATGGTGGCCAGAGCCACGCAGAACACCCGCAACCGCGCGACCCTGTTCGTCTTAGGCGTTGATGAGATAAAGGGAAAGATACTCTCCGACCTGAAAAGAACGGAGCCCGGCGCGGGGTACTGTCATTTCCCACTTTCGGCAGACCTCGACGACGCCCACAGGCGGGGGTATACGGATACCTATTTTAAGGGGCTCGTTTCGGAGCGTCGGGTTTTCAAATACAACAAAGGCTACAAGAAATACGAGTGGATAAAAGAGTCGGGCGTACGCAACGAACCGATTGACTGCCGCGCCTATGCGCGCGGTATAGTCGCAATCATCAACCCTAACTTCTATCGTCTGCAAAAATTACGTGAAAAACAGCGCGGCATGAGGGGCGCTAATGCTCCCATAACGGTCGCGCCAGTGGCAAAACGTAAGAAAAAGAGCCGTGGAAGCAAGGGAATATCCATCTAAGGAGGGTGAATTATGGCGCTGACACAGGCCAGACGGCAATACATAATACAGCGGCTTAACCTCTATCTTGATGCCGAAGAGATGGTTCTCAAGGGGCAGTCATACAGGATCGGCTCGCGGTCGGTGACAAGGGCCGACCTGCCCGCGATACAGGCAAAAATTAAAGAGTTGGAAAGCGAGCTGGACAATGACGGACGTAAAAAACGCACGGTGCGGATAGTTCCGAGGGATATCTAATGTGTCCGGCTGAAAAACGGGAAACAAAAACGAAGTTGGATAAGGTGTTCGGCAGACCATATTCGCGCGGCAAATACCACATCCTTAACAGCGGTTATTCGCATCACGGGGCCAATATGGTGAAAAAAAGCCTCATCGGCTGGGACTCGACCAGCTTAGGGCCGAAATCTGATATTGACGACAATATAAATCGGCTGCGGCAGCGTTCACGTGACCTTTATATGGGCGGGGCGCTTGTTGCCACCGGCGCGATTAAGACCATACGAACCAATGTGATTGGCGCTGGGCTGAAAGTTAAGCCAGCAATACACGCCAACGTCCTTGGCCTTTCCGACGAAGAGGCGGAGGAATGGCAGCGCCGGGCGCAGCAGGAATTTAATCTTTGGGCCGGTTCCAAAAACAGCGACGCCGCAAGACGCAATAATTTTGCGGAGCTCCAGCAGCTTGCATTCATCAGTTGGTTGGTCAGCGGTGATGTTTTTGTCGTCCCTAAATTCAAAAAACGTATAGATACTCCCTATGAGACATGTGTGCTGCTGGTCGATGCTGACCGGGTCTGCAACCCTCAGATGTCAGATGTCGGAGACCGTACGATCATCGAGGGGCTTGAATTTTCGGACGATGGAGAGGTGGTTGCCTTTCATATCTGCAATCAGCATCCCTATGATTCAGTAAATAGTAAAATCCCTCGGAAATGGACGCGCGTCGAAGCATATGGAAAAAAGACGGGCCGTCCCAACGTTCTGCACATAATGGAGATGGAGCGGACGGGGCAGGCTCGCGGGGTGCCGATGTTGGCCCCAATAATCGAGGCGGCGAAGCAGCTGGGCCGGTATACGGAGGCTGAACTTGTCGCGGCGGTCGTGGCGGGAATGTTTACCGTTTTTCTCTCGACCGAAACACCTAACGAGCCGCTTGGACAGAGTGCCGTACCCGATGAAGAGCTGATAGATGAGGACGACGAGAATACAGTTGAGCTTGGGAATGGTGCAGTCGTAGATCTCGGTCCCAACGGAAAGGCGCAGACTGTGAATCCCGGACGCCCTTACGCGGGATTCAATGATTTTGTCGTCGCCGTCTGCCGCCAGATCGGCGCTGCTCTTGAGCTCCCTTACGAGGTGTTGACGAAACAGTTCACCTCCAGCTACAGCGCTTCACGCGGTGCTCTGATTGAGGCGTGGAAAATGTACAAAATGCGCCGTAGTTGGTTCATAAGTGATTTCTGCCAGCCAATATACGAAGAGGTGATCTCCGAGGCGATAGCTTTGGGGCGGATAGAGGCACCTGGTTTCTGGTCTGACCCGCTTATACGCTCAGCATGGCTTAACGCGGAGTGGTACGGTCCGACTCAAGGACAGTTGGACCCGTTAAAAGAGGTCAATGCGGCGGCCAAACGAGTAGAAGAGGGCTTTTCGACAGGCGCGCGTGAAACCTCAGAACTCACTGGCGGCGAGTTTGAAGCCAATGTCGAGCAGATAAAACGTGAAAACCGGCTCAAGGAAATAGCTGGAATGAAGAAAAACGGAGGTGGAGACAGTGCGGTTTTGGGAGATGAACAAGACCCGGATAAAGAATGAAGCTGGAGAATCAGAGGAAATCGGCGAGATATTAGTCTATGGGCCGATCTCCGAAGATTCGTGGTGGGGCGACGAAGTAACGCCGAAGGAATTTCGCGATGATCTGAAAACGCTGGGCGACGTAAAGAATATACAGGTTCGCATAAACAGCTACGGCGGGCACGTTTCGGCAGGAACGGCCATATATTCGCTTCTTAAGCAGCATCCCGCGAATGTGACGGCCTTCGTTGACGGGTTCGCTCTTTCGGCGGCTTCCGTAATAGCGATGGCGGGGGATAAGATCGTCATGCCCGGCAACGCGATGATGATGATTCATAATCCTTCGTCGGTGGCGGTGGGCGATTCTCACGAGATGCGAAAGGTGGCGGACATACTCGATAAAATCCGCGAAGCTATGCTCTCCGCCTATATGCAAAAGACCGGGCTCGCGAAAGACGAATTGATAAACCTCCTTGATGAAGAGACATGGATGACCGCGGATGAAGCAAAAGAAAGGGGGTTTTGCAGATGAGGTGATAGAACCGCTTGTGGCAGTTGCCGCAGTAAAACCGGGAAATATATCTATCAATGGGCAGCAATTTGACCTATCCGGGTATAAGAGAGCCCCGAAAGGGTTACTGGAAAAGATAGAAAGAGAGGTAAAAAGCATGACGGTAGAAGACAAAACACTGGCGGGTGCACCTGCCACAGATCCCACTTCTGTAGCGGCAGAGCCACAGAGTCCCCCTGCAAATGTAGAGGAGCTGATCGCGAATGCAGTATCGGCGGCTGTCGCCGAAGAGCGTGCGCGAGTAGCCGCGATTGAGGATCTGGCAATTTCAGGGGCGGAGGAGATTATAGCAGCCGCAAAAGCAGACGGGACGCCCGCCGCCGAGGTTGCGGCAAAGGTTGTGAAGGCGCTTAAGACCCAGGGAGCCGTAGCCTTTATGCAGCGTAAAGAAGATGCAATGAACAGCGGTGCTGATGGCATCAGTGCCGCCTCTACCGCTGACGGGATAGGAAATCCAAAGCCTACAGACGAAGAGAGTAAAAGGGCTGAGGCTCTGAAAAAAGAACTGAAAGAACGGAGGGAACAGAAATAATGAGAGATCTTTATACGAAACTGGGAAGCGTCGATCCAACGAACCTGATCGCGGGTTCAAGGTATCCCATCGACCATATAGGCGTTACGCTGGCCGAAGATACCGGAGAGATAAAAAATGGGACAGTCCTTGGAAAGATCACGGCAACGGGCGTATATGTGCCCGTTGACAGTACCGCTACGGATGGCTCTGAGAGTCCTGTCTGCGTATTAGCGGAGGATATCGATACGGCAATACTGACGGATGCAGTCGCGTACCGTTGCGGATATTTCTACCGCGACGCGCTCATCTTTGGCGGCAGCGACACATATGAGAATCACGAGCTGGAAATGCAGCGGTTGGGGCTCTACATGACCAAAGGCGTAAATGAGAAAGGAGCAGTGGCATAATGGCAGGAACTATAGACATCACCCGCACGAGGGCAATGCTGGAAGCGGTAAGGGATATACGCCCGATCCCATCTTTTTTTCGTGATACCTTCTTCGGCGGCGCGCCGAAGTATTTCACTACGGAAAAGGTGGATTTTGACTATAAGAAGGGAAACAATGTAATGGCCCCCTTCGTAGCGCCGCTTGTCGGAGGCATTCCGATGAAGCGCGACGGTTTCACGACCAGAACGCTCACCCCGCCTAAGATAGCGCCTGAACGAGTAATCACGGCGGAGGATCTGAAAAATCGTGAAATGGGTGAGGCCGTATATTCGAGCAAGACGCCCGCAGAGAGAGCTCGTACTCTGGAGGCCGACGACTACGACGAACTGGACAGGGCGATAAGCCTCCGCGAAGAGTGGATGGTACGCGAGCTGCTATTTAACGGAAAAATCTCCATAAAGGCAGAGGTGCCGATGGGGACGGCGCTTGAGATGCAGATCGATTACCAGTTTACGAACAAGGAGATACTGACGGGGACGGACCTCTGGACCTCAGACAGCGCGAAGCCTATTGACCAGATGGTAGCATGGAGGGCTGAGATCGTAAAGAATAGCGGAGTAGGCCCGGATATCATCCTCACCGACTCCAATACTGCGCTGATGTTCCTGCACCATGCAAACGTAAAGAATATGTTCGATATTAAGGATTATAAGATGGGAGAGCTGGCTCCTGCTATACGGAGTACGCTCGTAACATATATCGGCAGACTGCCTATCGTCGGTTGTGACCTATACGCCTACGACGGAACGTATGTTGATCCTGAGACGGGCAACGTAACGCCGTTTGTTCCCGAAAAAACCGTGCTGATGGGCTCGCGCGCTGCGCAGAATAAAATGTACTATGGTGCGATCACCCAGATGGACGACAACGGCGCGTTCCAGACCGTCGCGCTTGGACGAGTTCCGCTTGTGCTCTTCGACCAAGACGCATCGACGCGGACTCTGCGCCTGCAGTCTCGCCCGCTGCCGATGCCGGAAAACGTCGATGGCTGGGCTGTAAGGCAGGTGGCATAAATGCCCTTCATCGTTGCGCCGAAGTGGCGGTTTTTAGACAAAAACGGCAAGATGAGGTATGCAGGAGAGAGAATAAAGGCTACCGATCTTACCAAAGCGGATAAAGATCGTCTGCTTGCCGGCGGCATCTTGCTCCGAGAGCCGGAGGAAGAAGATGATGACGATGGAAAGGAACCTGGAAGCGGTATTCCCGGCAAAGAAGCAGAGCCGGGGACCGGCTGCGACGGAACCCCTCAAGACGCTTAAAGGATATATCGCCGACGACCTTATCAAGGGTGCCGTTTGGTTCACGGACACGGAAATGGCAGAGTATCACGACATCAACGGTGCGCGTATACTCTGCCTTTTTGATAAATATGAAATGGCAATGGCAGCTGCGGGAAATAGCCGCTCGACAGTATCTGTCGAGCAATCAGGTATCCAGGCGGATATGTATTTGCTTTTCATACGTGCCGACGAATACAACGGCACGCCAAGGCGTGAACAGGAGATAAAGGTTGACGGCAGAAAATTTTACATTGTCGGCGCCATCGAGTACAACGGAGTGTATGAGATTACCTTGTCTGCGAGGTTGGTTAGATGATTCTCCTTTCTTTTGAAGTTCCCGATGAAGAGTTTAAGCGTGCGTATAATGCGCTGCAGCACATTCATGGAGGAGCTCCTAAAGCGATCATGAGGGCCCTGAATCATGCCGCGTATAAAGCCAGAAAAGAGGCAGTAGAAGCGGTTTGTGCGAACTACGCGGTGAAGCCTGCAGAAGTTCGCAGGACTATGGTGATAAAAAGGGCAACTCCGAACAATCTGTTATGCGAAATAATATCTGAAGGCTCGCCGCGTCCCCTGATAAAGTTCAATGTGAATCCCAAAAAGCCACCTGTCCAGTCGGGCAAACGCATATCGCAGCGGAAAAAGATTGTCGCCGGTGTAAAATTTGGAGTTCAAAAGGCGCTTCCGTTTGCATTCATCGCTAAGCTGGATAACGGACATATCGGAGTATTCTCCAGAAAGGAAGGCAAAAGCCTGCCCATAAAGCAGCGCTATTCGCTGTCGATTCCGCAGGCTTTTGGAAATGATTCCATACGGGAATTTCTCTTGGGTCAGGCGATAATGAATTTCAGTGTTGAACTCGACCGACAGATAGATTTGATTTTAGGAGGCGGCAAGTGATGATCCCACTTCATACTGTCTATGCTATCAGAGATTTTCTGCGGGAGCATCTGGGGGATCTTAAATTACCTGCGCCTGATGAAAAGACGCAAGCAATTCATTTTTACACCATGGCGTTACCGCAGCCCGGAGCCCAGACGATGATGCCGCGCACGGAAGACAAAGACGGGAACGAATTGCCTCACAAAATAGCAGCTGACGATGATGATGACGAGCTGGCGGATGGTGAGAGCGGCTACACGCGTAAAGAGGCGCGAGAGATATTTCCTGCCATTATCATACGTCCGCTTAAATGCTCTGGTGACGCAGACAGTGAGTCAATGCTGGATGAACTGACAGTATCCATCACAGTTGGTGTCTACGAGGATTCAAATTCATGCTATGAGGGGCTGGAATGGGTCGTCATAATTCTTGAGCGCATGCGTCAGCTCTTTCAAAAATACAGGGTGCTTGACGAAAGGTATGAAATACAGCTTCCTCAGACATGGGAGCTGTACGACGAAGTTGTGCGTCCATTCTGGTTTGGTGAAATGGTTACTGTATGGAGCATACCGCGCCTGTTCAACGAGAAAGAAGGTTATTAAGAAATGGCAAAAAAAATTAACATGTCTAACGATGAGCCAGTTATTTACTGTGGTCCGAGCATTCCTAAGTTTGGACTCGTGCAGTTTGCAATTTACAGGGGATACTTGCCTGAAAACGTAAATAATGCCGCTGCACGGATTGAAGAAATAAAAAAGGTAATAGTCCCGATCCACAGGCTGAACGCTTTTCGCCGCGAACTTGCGAAGATAGGCAGCGAAGCACATAGGCTATACAACTTAATAGCAGAACAAGCAAAGGAGCGTGATATATAGTGGTATATAAGCATGGTGCATACGCAAGAGAGGTCCCGACCTCCATACTTCCTCCTGTAACAGTAGATTCTGCGTTGCCTGTTTTTATAGGCACGGCTCCGCTGCATCTCAGCAAAACCGGAGCGGGGGAGGATCTGGCTAAAAAGGTAAACATGCCGATACTATGCTATACGTATGACGAAGCGTGCGACTCGTTGGGGTTCGTCAGCGATTCAGCAAGATGGGGAGATTACACTCTCTCCGAATGCATTAAAGCGCAATATGCGCTTTTTGGAATTGCCCCAGCGATATTCATCAACGTGCTCGATCCAGAAAACACATCGCACATAGAGGTAAAAACTATCGCAGCGATGGCTGTGGATGATAAGGTAATAAACCTTGGTGCCGATGTCATCTCCAGTACCGTTACAGTCAAAGCCAGCGAATCTGGAGAAGCGTTGACGGCAGGTACAGACTATTCCGTGGCCTACGATGCTCATGGTAACTGCGTAATAAACGTACTGGAAGGCGGAACAGCGGAGAACATGACGGAGTTGTATGTCGGTTATACTGTGCTAAAGCCTTCGTCCGTAAGTAAAAATGACATTATAGGTGGATACGATACAGCAAGCGGAAAGTACAAAGGGTTGGAACTGGTAAATCTCATCTATCCAAAATACCAGCTTGTCCCCGGTTCTCTCGTGGCCCCCAAATTCTCGCAAGATTCCGGTGTAGCCGCCGTTATGGAAGCGAAAGCTGAATCAATATCCGGCTGCTATAAGGCTCTTGCGCTGGTGGATCTCGGCTGTGGATCGGATGGAGCGATATCATATACCGATGCTCCCGCCCTCAAAACCAGCAAAAATTTCGTGAATGAGCTTCAGGTTGTTTCGTGGCCGATGGCGACGCTGGGTGATGACCGATACCATCTTTCTGTATTGCTCGCTGGCCTTTTGGGGAGTACGGATAATAAATGGAACAATATACCAGTAAAGTCGCCGTCAAATATGACACTACCGATTGATGGAATATGTGACGCTGCAGGAAACGAGATTAACCTTACTCAGGAGCAGGGTAATTATTTGAACGGTCAAGGAATAACAACCGCGCTGAACAATGGTGGGTGGCATTTTTGGGGTAACCGCACAGGGATATATCCGTCTAGTACGGACCCTAAAGATACGTTCATTCCGATACGTAGGATGTTTAATTGGATCAGCAATACGCTTATCACAACATGGCTCCAGCGTGTAGATTATCCAATAGTTAACCGCACGATAGAAACTATGGTTGACTCCATCAACATCTGGCTAAACGGACTTGCCGCCCAGGAGTGCCTTATCGGACACCCCAAAGTGAAGTTTATCGAAAGTGAAAATCCAACAACAAGCCTCATGGACGGTATAGTGACATTACACGTCTATGTGACACCTCCAAGTCCGATGCGGGAATTGGATTTTGTGTTGGAATATGATGTGAGCCAGATTAAAAGCCTTTTTGGAGAGGAATAGAGGTGGAATAGATGCCTAAAATACCGGACAAAAATATTAACTTCAACATCTATAACGAAGACAATATCCTCTATGGAGTAGCGGAAGTAACCCTGCCAGACTTTGAAGCTATGGCGGAATCAATGTCTGGAGCAGGCATAGCCGGAGAGGCTGAAATCCCTGTCATCGGGCATTTTGGCTCAATGGGGCTCTCTATGAAGTGGAGGACTGTTACCAAAGAAGCCAGTGACTTAATGGCTCAAAAGGCGCATAGCTTGGAATGCAGGGGATCTGTGCAGCGATATAACGCCGGAGAAGGCAAGCTGGAGAGCTATCCAATAAAAATTACGACAAAAGCGGTGCCTAAAAAATTTGGTCTTGGTTCGCTCAATGTTGGCAAATCATCTGACAGCGAGAGTTCTTTTGAGATACTGTACATAAAGGTAGTTGTTGACGGAGCGGAAGTTGTAGAGCTTGACAAATATAACTATATATTCCGCGTCAACGATGTGGACTATCTTGAGTCGATACGCAAAGACCTTGGGCTTGGAAACTAAAGGAGGATTTAAAGAATGAAGATTATGTTATCTAAGGAATTTGTTTTTGAAGGAAAAACCTATAGTGAAGTTGATTTAAATCTTGAAAACCTCACAGGCGCGGATCTTGAAGCGGCAGAGAGGATCGCCATATCCGAAGGCGGGGGCTTAGGAAATTTTGCTGAACTGTGTAAGCCTTTTCAAGCGGCTGTAGCGGCGAGAGCCGCCAAACTGCCGCTTGAGTTTTTTCATAGCCTGCCGGCGAAAGACTACTCTCTTATTACTTTGTCGGTTGGCAATTTTTTGCTAAAGTAGACCTTTCCCTTCCTGTCAGCGGCATAAAAAAAATAAGGAGGGCGGCACTGTGGTGCTCCAGCTCCGAAACCTATACGCCAGTTACGTATTGGATGAATATGCCGTTAAACAGCCTTATGATGTGGATAGAGGTAATTAACGAGATGAAAAAGGAGGCGGAAAGTTGAAAGCCTATCAAATTGCAATAGAATTGACCGGAAAGGTGAACGGAAATATCAGCTCCGCCTCCAACTCTGTGGCCACATCGTTGGGAGCTCTTTCCGACAAGGTAAAGACCCTGAATGCAGCGCAGAGCAAATTGTCTGACGCGCAGAAATTAAAGGGATCTCTTTCTGAAACGCTGCAAAAATATCGAGAATCTCAATCGGCGATAGCAAATCTCAAAACCGCATATTCTGAACAAAAGGCGAAGCTGCAGGAAATGCAAAACGCATATAAAGCAGCCTTAGCAAATACTGTTGCGTTACGTGACGCACTCGGCGCTGAAAAGATAACGCTTTCGGAACTACAGCTAGCCTATAAAAGCAACACCGGCGACAGAGCGTCTTTACAGACACAAATTGTTGCACAAAAAGAAGCGGTAAGGAAGGCAACGGATGAATACAAGAACTCGGTATCCGTTGCCAAGGAAGTAGGCGTCAGCCTTAATAATGTGCGCGTTGAAACTTCGGCTAGCAAAAAAGAGTTAGATGGTGCGAAAAAGTCATCCCAAAAATTAAGGGAGGATTTTAGTAAACAACATGAAAAACTGAGTGCACTGCGTACGGAGATGGCAAAGGCTGGGATCTCAGGTAAGAACCTGGCCCTTGTCCAGAATCAAATTGCAACCGCGGCACAGAGGGCTACGGCCGCACAAGAGAGGCTACGCAACTCACAGGCCAAGCTAAATGCGGTAAGGGAAAGGATGTCGCTCAACAGCCTTCAGGCTGAGGTTGCGCCTGTGATGGCGCTTGGCGGAGCTCTTTATACGACGGTTAAGTCAGCGGCGGCATTTGAAAGCACAATGGCCGGAATAAAAAAGGTTGTAGATTTTGACAGCCCGGAAGAGTTTAAACAGACAAGTAAAGACCTTCAGGAGCTTTCCTTACGCATTCCGATGACCACCAAGCAGCTGGGAGAAATCTATGCAGCTGGAGGCCAGGGCAATATTGCTAAAAAAGATTTGCTCGGATTCACGGAAACAGCGGCGAAAATGGGTGTAGCTTTCGATGTCTCTGCAGAGCAAGCTGGCGCTTGGATGGCAAAATGGCGCTCCGCATTGGGAATGAATCAAGAGCAGGTCGTAGAACTTGCCGACCAAATCAATTATCTGGGAAATAATTCTGCGGCAAATGCCGCACAGATATCGTCGGTAGTAAGTCGCATTGGCGCGCTGGGCAAAGTTGGCAACGTAACAGGGAGTCAAATAGCGGCAATGGGAGCTACGATCATAGGCGCGGGACAATCTGAAGAGATTGCAGCTACTGGCATAAAGAATTTTATGCTTGCGCTTACATCCGGGGCCTCAGCGACAAAAACGCAAGTGGGAGCATTTGCACAATTACGAATAGATCCTGAAAAACTTGCTGGAGAAATGATGAAGGACCCAGAAAAAGTTATGGTTGGTGTCCTTGAGAGAATCGCGGAGGTAAAGCCAGAACAGCGTGCATCTCTACTAGGTGACCTTTTTGGCAAGGAAAGTATTGCGGCGATAGCACCAATGCTTTCAAATATTGGTGCGTTCAAGAAAAACTTAGCTCTTACAAAAAATGGTTATGCCGGCAGTATGGAAAAAGAGTTTGAATCCATGGCCGGAACTGCGACCAATTCGTTTGAGTTGATAAAAAATTCCGCTGATGTTATACAGCAAACATTGGGTACTTCGCTGTTGCCAGTAGTAAAAGAGCTGTCGGCAGGAGCGGTAAGCGGAGCGAGGGCTTTCGGAGAATTTGCCCAAGCGCATCCCAAACTGATCGAATATGCTGTAAAGCTTGTGGCCGCCGGAGCTGCGCTAAAAGTGTTCCGCGTTGGCGGCGGCTTTGTTGCTGACTTAATAAGGCTGCCATACCTCACCGCTGCCAACAGTATCAATAAGTTGCGGGCCGCATATGACCTGGCGAACGGATCTCTTGTGCAAATGGGTAAAAATACTACGGCATATAAGCTTGCTGCCAAAGGGGCATCTGCAGCTCAATGGCTATGGAATGGGGCAATGACCGCCGGAAGGTGGTTGCTAGATGTAGGAAAACTTATAGCATATAAGGTATATACACTAGCCGTCAGCGCCGCTACGAAATTATGGTCTGCAGCGCAATGGGTGTTAAACGCAGCTTTAAACGCCAATCCGATAGGACTCACCATTACGGTAATTGCAGGGCTTGTAGCCGTTATGTCAGTGCTGTATCAGAAATTTGAAGGCGTACGAAACGTTGTAGACGCGACATGGGGTGTTCTAAAAGGAGCAGGCAACGCGGTTGTAGCCTTCTTTGGCGGCGGAGGAGAGATTTCCGCTCCGAAGATGGCAAGCGTGCCTGCCCACGCTGCCGGAGGAATATTCAACCGTCCACACATTGGAATGGTGGCAGACGGCAAAGAACCCGAATCCATCATTCCGTGGAATAGTCGAGGGCGCTCTATCTGGGAGATGACAGGAGAACAAAATAACTGGAATACCCGAACGTCAACTTTTTCGCCAAACGTTACAATCAATGTACAAGGAGGTACTCCGGAAACAGGGAAAAATGTCGCTAACGAAGTTGAACGTGCGCTACAGCGACTGGCGCATGAACGCGAAAGAAGGAGTTTTGCATGAGCACTTATACGACCAAGCAAGGCGATATGTGGGATATGATCTGTTATCGGCTCTTTCCTGATGTCGGCAAAGAAATGTGCATGGACAAGCTCATTGACGCGAATCCAGAAGAAATAAACAGAACCGTATTCCCGGCTGGGGTTGTTCTTCGCGTACCTGAGATATCAGTCTCTGTCGTTAACGATTTGCCTCCATGGAAGAAATGAATTATAATTGTACTACACAAAATGGAGGTGAGGAAGATGCGCCCAGTTACTGAAACTGAGATCGAAAGTGCAGCACGGAGGGAAAAGTTGCGTTGTATTGCTCGTTATGAAAGGGAACGTGAACTGAATCGACCTGGTATAATCTGGACCCTGATCCAGCTTATTGTCGGATTGTATCTTCTCAAACTTCTGTTTTTTTCAACGCCGTTCAGCTTGATAGGGGCGGTAATTGGAGTTGTGGCATCCTTATGCTGGGTATTCTTTCTTTTTTCTGAAAGACTTTACTAACGATAAGATAAGATAAAATGAATAGTAGATAAATGGGCCGCCCTTTAGGGCGGCTTATTTGTTGTGAGTGAGGTATTCGATGTCAGAATTTTACACAGCCTGCTACACTGCAATAAAGATAATTTATGAAGGGGTTAATATCTCTGCTGACATTGCCCCATATCTTTTATCCTTTGACTACACAGATAAATCTTCGGATGAATCAGACGATATCCAGATTACGCTCGAAGATAAAAACGGCAAATGGCTTTCCCCATGGTTTCCGTCCAAAGGGGATAAAATAAAAGCTTCTATAGAATTTTACAGCTATGGCAAAAATAGGAAAACTCTATCATTACCCTGTGGAAGTTTTGAAGTTGATGAAATTGAATTTTCCGAACCGCCGATGCAGATCACAGTCAAAGCCGTGGCGACTCCCATTACTAGTTCTGCTGTTGGTCAGCTTAAAACAAAGGCGTGGGAAAATATCAACTTAAAAAATATTGCACAAGAAATAGCAAATAGCAATGCACTCACGCTATTTTTTGATTCAACAAGGAATCCAGTTTATACACGCAAAGATCAGATAAAGATATCAGATCTAAATTTTCTCAAGGGGCTTTGTCGCGATGCCGGATTTGCTTGTAAATGCACCGCTGGCCAGATAGTAATTTTTGAAGAAAGTCTTTACGAAGAAAAACAACCTGTCTGTACTGTTCATCGAGGAGACAGTCGAATAATAAGCACGTCTTTTCGTAGCAAGACTACCGATACTTATAAGGCAGCGAATGTGACCTATCATGATTCGCTTTTGGACGAAACACAATCCGCAACGGTAAGTGCGGACGACGCACCGGATAATGGCAAAACACTGGAAATAAATCAATCTGTAATTTCAGTAGCGGAGGCTGAGTCACTCGGAACTGCGCGACTGAGAAACGCAAATAAGAGAGAAAACAGTGGCCATATCACATTGACGGGAATGCCAGGTGCTGTTGGCGGCGGTGTGATCGAGTGCTCTGGTTGGGGTGAGTTCGACGGGCGATACTTTATAGTATCTGCGAAGCATAGCTATTCCGAGTCTGGATATCAAGTCGAACTTGAAATAAACGAAACAGCTTCGTCAAAAAGCTCGAAGAAAAAGAAGAAGAATAAGCAAAAAATCGTTGTACAACATGATAGCCTTTTATAAGAGGTGGGAAGATGAATGAAGAAAGCAGAATGCGGGTTGGCCGCGTCTCTTCAGTCGATGAAAATAATTGTACTGTGCGAGTAGTGTTTCCCGATGCCTCCAACCTCGTGAGTGGCCCATTGCAAATGATCATTCCATTTTCACAAAAAAATCATGCGTATTACTTGCCCGATATTAATGAGCAAGTGTTCTGCCTGCTAATGGGAAATGGTGTTGAGCGTGGAATATGTCTTGGGGCTGTTTATAGCAAAAAGGACCAGCCGATATGCAAAAACAGGGATCGTTATTACATAGAGTTTGAAGGCGGCGCGCACATACTTATTGACCGCAAAGAAAAGGTTGTGCAGATACAAGGCTTTTGCGGAGAATTCTTGAAATTTGACAATGGCAGTATGTTTCTTGATTTGCCAGGCGTGATTTCATGGCTTAACGGGGATATGCCTACACCGCTAGAGGAGGAGTAAGATGCCAGCTGTAACACGAAAAGGGGACATGTGTACTGGACACGGCTGATGGCCCCCGCGACCTTCGGTCGAAGGGACAACAAGATTTATTTTGAGTGGGAAAGAGGTGCATCTCCAGGGCGATGCATGGGCCCCTCATACATGTCCCAGTATTCCGGAAACTCATGGGAGCCTACTTGCACGAGGCGCACCTCGTTTTCGTATCCATGGTAAAGAGGTTGGTAGGGTACGTGATCCTGTGGCCTGTGGTTCCAGCGTTGCCACAGGTGAAGACAGGTTTAAAGTAGGTGACTAAATATGGCAACCGTAGGGACTTTTGGCGATGTGGTATTTGAAGCAAGCGTTGAGACGGTGCGAACTTTCTCTGAATTACAACGCACAACGGCGGCTCGTTGGGGGGTGCATAGTGTCCTCGGTGCGAAACCTATTGCAGAATTTGTTGGGCCAGAAACAGATGAGGTCTCACTTCCTGTTCGCCTAAATGTCCTTTTTCTTGGTGGTGCGACGGTAGAAGATGAGATAAAAAAGCTGAGAGACATTGTGCTGCAGGGAAAGGTCGGAGTGCTAACTATCGGCGAGGATATTTTTGGAAAATATTATCTCGAAAGTTTATCAGAAACGCGAAAATATTTTGGTAAACGCGGGGAAACGCTCTTTGCAGAACTTACTTTATCGTTAAAAGAGTACGTAGAGAGGAAATAGTATGAATACGTCAATTCAAACATTGAGATTGTCAAAGTTGGAAGCAGACGTTTTTTCACATCGAGATGTGATAGAAGATGTGTGCCTTTGCCTAACAACATTGTTCACGACACGGAAGTATTCCGTACCGCTCGACAGGGATTTTGGCCTAGAGATGGATGCGCTTGACGAACCGTCACCTCGTGCTATGGCTCTGATACGGAGTGCTATATATAGCGCTGCTGATAAGTATGAGCCGAGGGCAGAGATAATAAGCGTTGCTTTCGAGGTAATATCAGACGCCGAAGACGATAAGGTTGTACCAGTCATTTCTTGGAAGTTAAAGGAGGAGTATCTCTGATGAACTCTTTGACGACTCTGCCGGACATTAGTTTTACGGATAAAGACCCAGAATTGATTCTTTCAGAGATAATATCTAGGTATGAAAAAACCGCACAGGTTACTCTTTATCAAGGAGATCCTGTGCGGCTTTTTCTTGAAGCAATCGCCTATATTATTGCTCACCAGCGCAGCCTGATTGACTATGCCGCGAAGCAGAACCTTCTCGCTTATGCCACGGGGTATTATTTGGAGCATTTAGGTATATTGCTCGGTGTAGACCGCCTGAAAGCAGCCGCCACGACAACGACGCTGCGATTCAAACTTTCCGCGCCGTTAGATTTTCCCGTGCTCATACCTGCCGGTACGCGCGCCAGCGACGGCGGCAACGGGCTGATGTTTGCCTCGGTGGAAGATGTGCTGATATATAGCGGTGATACATACGCCGATGTACAGGCATTTTGCACCGAAACTGGAGAAGCTAGAAATGGCATGATAGCCGGACAGATAAAATATCTGGTAGATCCTGTCCCATACATAGCCGGAGTAGAAAACAGATCCGCCACAACTGGCGGCGCGGACGAGGAGAGCGACGAATCTCTGCGCGAGCGCGTGCAAATGGCCCCGGAGAGCTTTTCCGTTGCGGGGGCGTCGGGGGCCTATGAATATTGGGCCCGAACCGCGCACCAGGATATTATCGACGTGGCCGTCATAGGCCCGGAGGATGAGCCCGGAAACGTATACGTATACCCGCTTATGGCAGACGGAAAACTACCATCGCAAGAAATATTAAATCTTATCGATGGGGTCCTAAACGATGAAAAAGTTCGTCCGCTAAGTGACCATGTTTTTGTGCAAGCCCCGGACGAGATAAATTATCATACCGAATTAATTTACTATATTGCGCACAAAAGCGCGACATCTGCCGCGTCGATACAAAAAGCCGTCGCTGCGGCTGTCGCAGATTTCGAGCTCTGGCAGAAGTCAAAGCTCGGACGGGACATCAATCCCAGCGAGTTGATAAGAATGGTAATGTCTGCAGGCGCTCTGCGCGTTGAGGTTACGCAGCCCCAACATACCGTATTGACCGGCTCACAGGTCGCCATTGCAGACAGCGAAGCAACGGTGACTTTCGGAGGGTTGGAAGATGGCTAAAACGGCGAGGGATATCCTGCTCGAAGATATACTGCCATCGTCAATCGGCATATATCAGGAGGTCTTGCAGGCAGCGCGCGCAATAGACCCCGACCTGCACTATCTTAGCGGCCTGATAGGTCAGCTGCCCATTTACAGCCGTATCGACGAGCTGCCCTCTGATTGGCTGGATCATCTTGCGTGGCAATGGCACGCCGACGTATATGAGCCTGTAGATCTTAGCTTGGAGCAAAAACGCTACATAGCCAAGACCTCCCTCATGATACACCGCTATAAGGGTACACGCTGGGCCATCACCACGGCCTTGAAAACTCTGGGCTTTCAGCGCATAGACATACAAGAGCACTGGCAGCTGGACAGCAAACCTTACACCTTTGCGATTCAGCTCGCGCCACTTGATGAGACTTTGATTCATGACGCGAAAAGGTTCATTGAAGCCTACAAACCAGCACGAAGCCAGTTGATATCATTAGACTTAAAGCTCTATCTCAATGATGAAGAGAAAGCCGAGGACAAGTTTTCGGCAATGTTATCCCCTCAGCTCTCCGATACCGTACCTCTCGACGACGGCGAACAGTTCTATGCGGTGATACAGCCATTTTTCAACGAATCGCCGTGGTTCCGTCATTACTACGGCGAGGACGGGCTGGCCTACGACGGAACAATTCGCTACGACAGCCAGGATGAAGAGTCCGAATTAATTAAGGCCAGGATCGCAACACAAATCGAAGATGTTGTCGAGAGCAGCGAACGCACCATCACAACGATAAAAATAATAGTCTAGGAGGCAAATCATAATGAAAACAATAGCAGCGGCGGAATATCCGCAGGTAAAGGGGCGGCTCGTATTTCGCGTCATCCGCGATGGGCAGATAATCCACACGGGAAAAGATAACCTAATCGTAACCAGCGGGCGCAACGCGCTTGCAAAGCTGTTGAGCGGTCAAACCGGCATGCACATCGCGCAGGTGGGCGTTGGGACCGGCGGCTCTCCGACAGATGCTAGTGATACCGGCATCACCGGAGCCGTAAAGGTCAATGTCTCCGAGGCGCGTGTCGGTGTTGGGCTTGAAGCAGAGGATGGCACAATCTTTGATGATCCCCGCGTCGTACAGTTCCATTTTGTGTTCGGCATAGATACCGCCGTTGGTATGGACATCGCCGAATATGGCCTTTTCTGCGCCGACGGCAGCCTCTTCTCGCGCGTCATCCGCGAAAAACCGCTGCCCAAGAGCAACACCGACAAGATCATCGGCTTTTGGCAGATCACGTTCTAAGGATTGACTGAAGATGGCAAACATAATTGAAAGCTCCGTATGGGAGGAGGGCGTGCGCGAAGTCGGCCAGAACGAACCGGTCACGGGCGGGCGCACCGGCACGGTAAACCTATCCCTGCAGGACATCGCCAATCGTACCGTATGGCTAAGAGACCAACTTAAAGCCCTCGGTGACGATCTGGCCGCGCTCGAAGTGGCGACAGACGAAAAGATAGATACCACTCTCAAAAAGGCCAACGACCTGAGCGATGTGCATGACGTCCCGACGGCGCGGAAAAATCTCGGTATCGCCACGCTGGCAGAAACCCTGCAAACAATCTATCCGGTTGGCGCGATATACATCTCCGTCGCCGCGACCAGTCCGGCGACGCTCTTCGGCTTCGGCAAATGGGAGCAGATACAGGGCCGATTCATCGTCGGAGCGGGGCAATCCTATGCGCCGGGGGCTACGGGCGGTGAGGATAAACACATCCTCACCGTGAATGAAATGCCGGAACATGGGCACAGCGCGACCAGCACCCAGAACGACGGGCATACTCATTCCGGGTCGGCCAGTACCACCGGAAGACACCAACACGGCACATACGGCGAAGCGGGAACCGGCCCGTGGGGCAACTACATGGGAAGCCCAGGAAACAGACATGGCATTGACGGAGGAGACAACGACAACAACTGGTACAACACCTCGCCGGACGGCGACCACTCGCACATAATCACCATTGGAAAAAGCGGCGCGCACGCCCACACAATAACCGTTAAAAACACCGGCGGCGGTGAGGCGCACAACAACATGCCGCCTTACTTCGCCGCTTACATCTGGCGGCGCACGGCGTAAGAAAGCAGGTGACACAATGCCCGAAATACTTGAAGCAAAAGACGGCGGCGTAATAGAAAAAAGCCTCGTGATGCGCTTAGTTATCCTTGACTACTATGATACCGAGGCGGAAATGAGGGCGGCCCATCCCACCGGAGCCGACGGCGACTGCTATAAAGTAGGCGACGACCTCTGTCTATGGGGACCGGCAGCCCAAGGCTGGATAAACATCGGTCCCTTGCGGGGTGAAGCTGGAGGCAGCTCCTATCTACACATCCGCTATTCCGCCGTCGCCAATCCGACAGACACACAAATATCAACCACGCCTAACGACTACATGGGCACCTGTGTAATTAGCTCGCCCACAGCGCCCACCACAGCAGCAAGCTATGCATGGTACAAAATAAAAGGAGACGCACCGGTACTAAACGAGGCGTCGGTCTCACAGGCGGGCATAGTTACAACCGGCCCGCAGTCCTTTGCGGGGGAAAAATCGTTTCCCGGCGGCATCGTCGGGAATCTCACCGGGGTCGCCTATTCGGCATATAGACCTGAATACCAGGCAATACCTGAGAACGCTGACCTTAATACATACAAGACAGCAGGACACTATACTTGCGGTGGAAATGCAGTTGCAAATACCGTTACTAATACTCCTAGTTCAGGTTCTTTTAATATGGAGGTCATATATACTGTTGTTCCTACTGGTAGTTATATAAAACAAACAGTGAATATGTATTATACTGGTATTGTATTCTATAGAGTGTTCGATGCTGATGCAACCCAATGGTCTACTTGGAAGCAAATGGCGACTATGGATGATATCCCCGCCGTCGCAGACACTTCCATAGTGAAGGAAAAAATACAAAATTTAGGGACAGTTGGGTCAATCGAAGTAAATCCTGATAATGGACAGGTGATAGTAGCTACACTAAGCACAACTGGAAATGTTCCAGCAGATGTATCATTTGAAATTCCATTAGACCCTGTAGAACCAGAAGGACCAGATGACCCTGACGCACCTGTTCCCCCAGTTAGGGCTGTGTCTGAACCACTAGCACGTACAGTTACATTAATTTTGAAACTGACCTCTACAACGCCCGGTGTCGAGTGGTGGGGTGATATTCTGTGGGCAAATGGAGAAGCGCCTGTACTGAAACCGTCTACAACAAATATCATTACGTTAATTACTCTTAATATGGGTACGTGGTACGGAGTTTCTGCTACAGAATTTGCGTAAGGGGAAAAGGATCAATGGCCCAATCGGGATTGAATCTGTTGATTGTAGCGATAGCTATATTCATAGCGGTTTACACGGTGAAAAAAATTAAGGAGCTGGCTGAAATGAGACGATTTATGATACAAGATAGTGGTGGGGGGATTCCTCCTCTTCCTGATACAGCATTTGACGTATGGGATGGGACTTTTCCTACAACTGACCCTTTCCTAAGTGGGCCTGATGCTGATGGTTGGTACATAATAGATTCTGCTAGTAAAATGGCGGCCTTTACTATGAAAACTAATTATCAGGCGTATTCAGGTTGGACAGCATTTCCAATGTACGACGTTAAAGTAAAAGTCACTAAAAATATAGATATGAATAATAAAGTTACACTTCCTATTGGTACGCGGGCTTATTCTAAAAGTAATTTCGGATTTACAGGTTACTTTGATGGTCAAGGTCATACTATTAGAAATGTAAATATGATAAGTGATTCTGCTGATAGTGAAGTCGGGTTCTTTTGTTTTGTTAGAAAAGTAGATGCAACGCCTCAAGGAACCATTATTAAAAATTTTCAACTTACTGGAAGTATAACACCAACAGAATTAACTAATTATTTTGGTGGTGTTGTTGGTTTCGCTCAGGACACTAAAATACAAAATGTAGTTAGTAATATAAGTATGGTACAAGACCAAAACTGGGCCAGTCTTATGAATGTTGGAGGAATAGCTGGGGCTTATGTATCCAATTTAACTTTAGATGAAGTCTTTAATAATTGTGTTGTGTTAAATAACATAATAGTTCCTGTTATGTATAATCCCATGAACATTGGGGGTATTGTTGGGATTTTTTCAGGAGATAACATTATTAATAATTGTACTTTTAATGGTGATGAAATAAGTGTAAATGATGTGGAACATACTGTTGGTGGTATATGTGGTCTGGGTGATCCTGCTTCGAGTATAATTGAGTGTAGTGCTTATGCAATACAACCTCAAGGTTCTTCGTCATTTGGGGGGATAGTAGGTGGAGGGTCAATCCATGTAAATTCATGTTACTACAGTGATGGTAATGATAATGGCTATGGTGGTACTATGGTATCTGCTACTAATGTATTTCCTATTACCTCATGTATTTTAAGAGAGTATGCGTATCCCGCTAATAAAAATTGTTGGATGAAAGGTACAAACTACCCAAAAAATGTAGATTTAGCTTCTAATGATATTTATATACAAATACAAGATGGTACAGGTACAGAGATTAGGACTTTTAGCTTACCAGTGCAAAAACAAGCTAGTGACCCTGAATATACGTTAGTAGACTTAACTGGTGGTGTTAAAGGTTTAGCAAATGCACCTATGTCTAATGCAAATCCCGCTACTACAGTAATTGAGTTTAAGATTGGAGATGGGGGGGGGAAGTAACTCCTAGTATTACAGAAACAATAAACTGGACCATTCAAAATGGAGTAGCAACATTAAAGATAGGTTCTGCTTTATCAGGTTGGAAAAATAATGGTGCAGGAGCAGATTATGACTGGTTTAATAATATGCTTTGTATAACTTTAAATGAGTATACGTGGTATGAAGTTTTAATACCAGTAAATCAATTCTTTGCTCCTACCAATTCCTGCTCCATGACGGTAGAATTACAAGAGGATGATTATATGGGAGTAACTTTTACTCCCATAGTTAGACAAGGTAGTAATTATTATCAGGGTGACTCCGTTCTACCGTTAGAAGATATTGCTACAGGGAAAGTGTTGCTAGAATTTTCTTCAGGAGATATGCCTAATGTAAATATGGAAATGGCCAGTTATGTAGGACTTCATATCGATAATGGGGATACAATGATTGGTCGTAATGAGATTTATATTAAGTCTATAACGTTGGATTTTAATTAAGGAGCTATACGGATGGAGAAATTACTTTTAGAGGTGCTGATAAGCGCCGTGCTGGCCTGCCTCATGCATGAGGCGGGCCATTATTTTACGGCGCTGTGTTTTGGCGAGCGGATCGTTTTTCGGTTCGCCTGGGGTAAGCTGTGGGGCAAGGTGTCGATACCGCGTGGTGTCTGGTATATGCCGGAAGGTTTTTCGGTGCGGCATAAGAAGATAACGGCGGTTGCCGGGTTCGGAGCGGAGTTTTTAGCCGCTCCGATTTTTTATGCCGTGGGGCTTTGGGCGTACATTATTGTTGCGCTGCTGCACCTTATCCTCTACCGCTTTTACGCGGGCGAGGCGAGTGATTTTAAGTGGCTGTAGCCATATGGGAGGGATAGCTTAAATGGGAAGTTTTGAAAAGGCGCTCACCTTTGTATTTGGCTCCGAAGGTGGTAAAAGCAACCATCCCAACGACCGCGGCGGTGCGACCAACATGGGAATCACCGCTGGCACACTGGAGAGGGCGTACAAGCAGGGCATAGTCAAGCATCAGAATATCAAAGCCCTTACTCGCGCGGAGGCGGTGGAGATATATCGTGTGCTGTACTGGCGCCCATCCAAAGCAGATAAAATGCCGGAGCCGCTTTGCATGCTGCATTTCGACGCCGCGGTGAATCATGGACTGGGCGGGGCGGCAAAACTGATGCAAAAAACCATAAACAACTATGCCGCAAAAGCCGGACTAAAACTTTCTGTCGTCGTTGACGGCGAGCTGGGGCCCAAGTCTATGGCGGCGCTCGATGCCTGTATACGCTATAAAAATAACCTGCGCCTGATATGCGAGATATACATCAACGAGCGCGAGAAGTATTTCAGGGCGATTGTGGCGAACAACCCATCGCAGGCGTGTTTCCTGCGCGGGTGGCTGAATAGGATCGAGAAAAACCGGCGTCTGCTGGGATGAGGGGATGAAAGCAAAAATGAACATCACACTTGAAAACGCCATGGTATACATAGGCATAATAACCTTTGCGATGACGCTTGCGAAAATGTTAGTGATAACGCCGCTCAAAGACGCCATCTCCCGCCTTGAGGTAGCTATAGAAAAACTCGGCGCACAGTTGGCACGAATCGACGAACGTGTGGACAAGCAGTCTGAGCGTATCGCAGTGGTGGAGCGCGACGTAAAATCCGCACACCGCCGAATCGACGACATTATGGAGACGCACTAAATGACAATATTCGAGAAGATTGCTAAAGCGCTGGCCAAGCTGTTGAAAGACTTCGCTCTCATCTTCTACGACGATTTGGAGTTCAGGGCTATGAGCTTGCCGCGCGTCGCAGCGGGCGTGCTCACGGCGGCGGTCGGGGCCTCGTGGATAGGCACGCAGTTCTGTGGGAGGCGATTCGACGGTTTCGAGGCTCTCTGCGGGCTCTGCGGCGGTGTATGGGCGGCATATACGTTCAAACGCCGCCTCATGCCGCCGAGCGACGAAACGCACGGAGAAAGGAGAGTGGCCGACGATGGAGACGGAAGCACAGACGAAGACGCCGATCCTGACAAAAGCGGCTGACTGGCTCGGGCAAAACAAATACTGGCTGCTTGTGCTGGCCGTGCTCTTGCTCGCAGCGTTGTTCGCGCTCTGGGCGCTCGATGCGCACCACTCGGCGCAGCTCTCCGCATTGGGGGCCGAATATGCGGTCACAGCCGAAAAGCTCAGGGCGGCGGAGGCCGAAACGGCAGCGGCGCAAAAGGTGCTTGCGGAGAAAACGGCGGCGCTCGCGGCGCTGCAGCGGACCAACGACCGCCGCATACAGGAGGTGACAGCTGATGCGTACAAGCAAGCTCGTGCTCTGCCTGACGATAGCCTTGTTGACGCTTTTAATGCTCTCATTACGGGCGTACGCCAGCGCAACATTGACCGAGAGCGGACAGATACAGACTCCGAAGAGTGATATCCGCGAGATCGTCGCCGACAACGCCGCGCTGGTGGCCGAGGTTGCGGCGGTGCGTGAATCCCTTGCCTCTGAACGGCAGAGCATGGCGCAGCTGATCGCCGAGCTGGACCGCTACACGGCGGCAAGTGAGGAAGAAAGACGACTACTTCGGGAGCAGAATAGCATCCTCCAGCAGATGAACATTACTCTGCAGAAGCAGGCGAGGGCCGAAAAGCAGAAGGGCATAGGCAAGCTACTGCTGGGGCTGGTTGTCGGCGGCGCGGTCGGCGTGATCGCGGCGCAATGAAAACGATGAAAAATATTATATGTTTGGCAGGGGGCAGACGTTTGGTCGTCGGCCCCCCTTTTTTTTTATTTTGGATTTCGTAATATTTCCATGATTTTTTCGATTCTGGGGTTATTGCCTCTTGGAATAAGGTTTAGTGGGGGCTTAAGCTTTTCTATATATGTATCTTCTGCGGATTCAGCCTCTTTTCCTGTTTTACATGTTATATAAAGGATTTTTATGTTAGACTTTATCCATTCACTTAATTTTTGTTTGTCTTTTTTTAAAATAACAGAAAGACTCTTGCGTAATGTTGAATTTAAAGAATTACCGAGAACATGATTGAAGGCCCGAACTCTTACATCGTCTTTTCCTATGCCAACATATAAGATATTACCATTTTGTTTAAGTCTATCAACAACCAATTCTTTCAATTCGCTATTCTCTATATTATTAAAGGCGTAGAAGTTAGACATTACACAAAAATAATAGCCAGGTAGTGGGGTATATTCTTCACATTTTTCTAAAACAGATTTAATGTCAATACACATATCCTCATCTCGCTTATTTGCATTTTGTAGTCATTTAATAACAGATCAAAAACAAGACAATCATACTATAACTATAAAATCTTCTCTACGGTCTCTTTTTTCTCTCTGGGTGATGTGCACTTGAAAGAGCATTAAATCTTGAGTACCTTGTGAGTACCCAATAAAAAAGCCCCTCATAGAGGGGCAATTTCTTCAGTAATATGGCGCGCCGGACAAGATTTGAACTCGTAACCTTCGGATCCGTAGTCCGATGCTCTATCCAGTTGAGCTACCGGCGCGTTTGGCGTTTTTATGGCGGTGAGGCAGGGATTTGAACCCTGGAGGGAGATTTATGTCCCCCTACCCGCTTAGCAGGCGAGCGCCTTCAGCCTAGCTCGGCCACCTCACCAACGAGAAATATTCTATTACGCATCCCCCCTTTTGTCAACGCCCTCGGTCTCTCTTTTATGTTAAAAAGTTATTTACAGTCTATTTTAATAATTGAACAATGGCCGCGGGGTGAAATGCGCTACAGCTTTTCGCCCTCCGTCTTCGCGACGACGGTCGAGACGCACATGTCGCCGGTGATGTTGACGCAGGTCCTCGCCATGTCGAGCACCGCGTCGATGCCGGCGACGAGGGCCATTCCCTCAATCGGCAGCCCTGCGGAGACAAGGACCATCGACAGCATTATCAGACCGGCTCCAGGCACGCCAGCGGTACCGATGGAGGCGAGCGTGGCGGTCATGAGTATTCCAAGCTGCGCGCCGAAGCTGAGATCGATGCCGAAGGCCTGGGCGACGAAGAGCGCGCAGATGCCCTCATAGATGGCGGTGCCGTCCATGTTGATCGTCGCGCCGAGCGGCAGGACGAAGGCGGATACATCTTCGCTGACCCCGAGGTTGTCCTGCACGTTATTCATCGAGATGGGAAGCACGCCGGCGCTCGTTCTGGTGACGAAGGCTGCGAGCATCGCCTCACGCACGCCCCTGAGGAACCATAGGGGGCTCTTGTGGACGACGCCGGTGATGAGTCCGGAGTAGACGATGACCACCTGCAGGAAGCAGCCAAGATAGACGGCGAAGATTACCTTCGCGAAGGGGGCGAGGACGGCGGGGCCATATTTCGCCGCGGTTACGGCGATGAGCGCGAAGATACCGTACAGGGCGGTCTTCATGACGATCGCCGTGACTTTGAACATCACCTCGGCGAGAGACGAGTTGAACTCCAGGAAGGCCCGTCCCTTTTCACCGATGAGCGTCGCCGCGACGCCTAGGAAGAGCGCGAATACGATGACCTGGAGCATCACGCCTTCAACAAGAGCCTTCAGCAGGTTGGCGGGGAAAATATTGAGGATGACGTTGAAGACCGTCTCCGGCTCTTTAGCCGCCGCCTTGGCTCCCTCGATCGCCATGCCGACGCCGGGCTGGATGACGTTGCCGAGGACGAGTCCGATAGCTATCGCTACGATCGTAGTGCCGAGGTAGAAGGCCACAGTCTTGACGCCGATGCGGCCCAGCACTTTGGGGTCTCCTATTGAAGAGGCTCCCATTATCAGGCTGGAGAATACCAGAGGTACGATCAGCATCTTAAGCAGCGCGAGGAAAATATTTCCGACAAGCTGCAGCAGAGGGATCACGATATCCGCGATGAACGGTGAATTAGAGGCCATGGGTCCGATGATGAACCCAAGGATGAGTCCGATGATGAAGCCCACCCCAATTTTCGCGATGAGAGATAATTTCTTTTTCTCCTGCATAACATTCACTCCTTATAAGAATTGAGTTTGGTTTATAAAACAATAAAGAACAGACCGCTGCATGACTATTCTAGCATAATTATTACCGCGTTGTTTATTTATGGAGGGTCAACTTGTTGCGCTGATATATTTTTTATCGGAAAAAAGCCCTGACTCTTTGATATAATTGCTGTTGTGGTTTCCGGATTCGTGCCTGTGCCGCAGCGCGCGAAACACAAGTTATAAGAAATTTGGTGAGCCGATGAATTCTTTGCTGCTGTTTAAATCAATGCCGCTGCCGTTCCTCACGCTGATCCTGCCGCTTGCCGGCGCCGGCTGTTATGGACTGCTGCTTCTATATAACAGGTTTTTCTCCCGCTGGACGGGGCGCGTCCTGGTCCTGCCGAAGATATTGTACAAGCTGCCTTTCCTTGTCCTGCTCGTTGCGGGGACAGTGCTTTCCAGCCTCGTATGGATGAGCGTGAGCGGTTCTTACAGCCCGCTTTACGTCTTTACGAATACCGGCTGGTCCAACGTTCTCACCAGCGAGTCGGTTAAAAACGCGCAGGCGGTGCTGCGGATAGACGCCTTCGGGGCGATCTCGGCGGCGCTTATGAGCTTTGTGGCGCTGACGGCGGGCATCAGGGCCCTCGCCGACCGCCAGAATGTGATAACGCCGCGCAAGGTGGTTTTCTTCCTGCTGACCTGCACCGGCATTCAGGGGATATTTTATCTGAATAGCCTGATGCTGCTCTTTGTATTCCTGCTACTTACACAGCTTGGCGTGACGGGGCTTTACAGCAACTTCGCCACTAAGAGGCGGGAGGGCGGGGAGTCTGTCTTCTATTATGTCTCGCGTGTGCTGCTTTTGGTGATGTTCCTCGCCGGAGTTGTGATCCTGCGGGTGAAGTACGGCACCGACAACATCAATATGATCGCCACGAGGATCGCCCCCGCGAACGATACGCTGTGGGCCTTTATCTTTCTCGTTGTGCCGCTGCTCTATATCTTCGTGAAGCCGTCGCCATATCTTCCCGACGCCTCTCGCAACTGTTTCTTTGGGATAAGGACGCAGGCTTCGCTCTTTGTCGCTTTCCGCGTCATCTTTTCCCTTTACGGGCCGATGCAGGGGCTGCAAAAGGTACCCATGCTCTTCATCCTGCTCGGCTTCGCCTCCGTCATGCTTGCGCTGGTCCTTTCCTGCGGCGCTAAGGATCCTGAACGCTTTATGAATTCGATGGTCTTCTATATGAAGGGCATGATCCTGATATCCATCGGTATTGCGATGGACGGCACATTCAGCGCGGAGCGCGCCGCGCTCTACGGCGTGAGCGCGATCGAAGCGATGATCTCGCTCTGGCTGGTTTTCCTGCCTATCTCCGCCGCGCTGGCGATAATAACGGTATTTCTGAAACAGAGGTATGAGGAGCGCGAGCTCTGGCAGGAGGGAGCGCTGCTGAAACGTATTCCCTTCACCGCCTTCTCCCTATTCATCGTCATCGCGATACTCGGCGGGCTGCCGCCCTTTATCGGTTACAGCGGCAAGCAGCTGCTGTTCCGCTCGGCGAACTTCATGAGCCCCCTCGTACTCACGGCGCTTTTCCTCTTTACTGTGGCAATGTTGCTCACAGGGCTGCGCTTCCTTATCGCGCTGACGATCGGCAAGGTCTCTCAAAAGCAGGATTTCAGCTTCAGCGGCGAGGTGACGATCGCCTTCCCGCTATTTCTGCTGCTGATGCTCTTTATCACGACGACGGTGCTGCCCGGCGAGCTTTTTGAGGAGTCGGTTGCCCCCTCCGTCGAGTCGCTGATCAACCGCACGACTCCGGCCAACCTGTTCTCCGTGGAGGTAGACGAATAATGATGGCTTTCAGGATTTCAACGGGATTCTTTATCTGGGACGTATACAAATGGCTGCTGGTCTTTCTTCTCTCCGCGCTGGTCGCCTGGCTCGTCGTCAGTATTGCCGTAAAGCGCCGCGGCGGGAGGCTCTTCCCTGAACCGCGCCGTCGTGTGCAGGAGCAGGCCGCCGTCCTGCCCGTGGAGCGTTTCATCGCCGGTTTCAGCCGGGTATTCATCGAGCCGTGGGGTGAGCTTCCGTCATGCGGCCTCTTCGGGATCGCCGCGCTGACGATATTATTTGTGATTACGATATTTCTAGGGTGATTTTTAATGATAGATCTCTTTTCGATGGTTTTTAAGTATTTCAACGCCTGGCTGCTGATGGGGTTTGCGCTCGTCGCGGCGATCGTGACGGAGAAGCTCTATCTGTTGCTGGTCTCTGCCGTACAGAGAAAGCGCATGGGTGGGGTCCGCGTACCAAGGAGAGGGCTGCGCGCCATCTTCCGCCTGGAGATAGGGCTGCCGGAGACCGCCGCCGTCAATATCGCCCTTTACGGCCCATCGCTGGCGATAGCCTCGCTGATGACGGTCTGCGCGAGTCTGCCCTTCTGCACCTTTATCCCCATCATCGACAATGGCTCTGATCTCATCCAGCTCGTGCAGTTCCTGCTGCTCTCGGAGGTATTCGCGCTTATTTCGCTTTACGCGCTGGGAACTGGAACCGGTAACGAGGTTGCCCGCAGTGAGATGCGCAACATGCTGCGGCTGCTGGTGCCGCTCGTCGCCTGTTATGCCTCGCTGGCCTCCTTCTTTACGAAAAACGGCCTCGACAGCGACCCTTTCAGCCTCAACTCTTTTTCCATGACGGGACACTTTGCCTCTATGTCCGCCTGGGGGATCTGCGGCGTTCTGCTTCTGGTCTTCGTGATATTGAGCCAGATCCCGCATCGCAGCGTTACTGCCGGCAGCGCGCTTTTTATTCATGGAGAGTCTCCGGAGTTTGAGGGCGCGCCGAGGGGGATGCTGCAGATATGGTCGGTCTTCCGGGCCTTCATCGTGATATCGATCGTCACCTATATACTCTTTCCCGCCGACATGATCGCCACACTGAGCGAAGGGCTTGGCATCTCGTGGCGGGGGCAGGCGCTGAACTTTGTCATCTTCTGGCTCGCGGTCGTAGCCTCGCGTCTGGTACTGGTTCCAGCCTGCTGGCTCATCGTGCAGGCGGCGGAGAGCAGGATACCGAAACCGTTCAGGGGAAGCCTGATCCCGATCCTGACGGTGGCGGCGATGATGCTGCTCTGGTACGAAGGCATACTTCTCTCACAGGAGGCCGCGTCGTTCTGATGAAAGAGGTGCTGATAATCTCCACCGGCGGCACCATCGTCTCAGTCGACCATGGAAATGGCGCGGTGCCGGATTCAGATGCCGCTCTCGGCATTCTTCAAAGGGCGGGGGAGTTCCTCAGCGAAAAAGGATATTCTTACAGTGTGGAGGCTGTTTTTGGCGAGGCAGGATGCGACAGCTCCGACATCTCTCCCGCTGAATGGCTGACGCTTACGCAGAGGGTAAACGAAGCGGTCCTGCGCGGGGTAAAAAAGATTCTCATAATCCATGGGACCGATACGATGGCCTATACCGCCGCTTGGCTTTCGCTCACAGCCGACCCGGACGCCGCGGTGGTGCTCACCGGCAGCCAGCGGACGCCTGGGGCTCCCGATTTTGACGGAGAATCCAACCTCCACGGAGCGGCAAGGCTTCTCTGCGGCGTGAAGCGCGGCGTATTCATCCACTTTGACGGCCGGGATTACGAGGGGGCCTTTGTACATAAGGAGGACGCCGAGGTGCTCTCCGCCTATGTATCTACCGGATACGGCGCACTGCCGCGAAACGGGATATACCGCGCCCTCGATGGTAAAGAGACTGAATGGCGCGCCGCCGCAGCAGGGCTGTCGCTTGTCACGCTGCATCCCGCGGTCCTGCCGCGCTTTGATCTTTGTAAGATACTTATCCTAGCCGGATACGGCGCGGGGAATATGCCGCAGAGGCTGCGCCTGCAGCTGGCGGAAAGTTTTCCGGCTGGAGGCCGCAGGCCGCTCATCATCGCGGCCAGTTCGTGCGCCCGCGGCCGAAAAAACCCCGCCTTTTACGGCGGCGTCGGCATCGCGGAGCTGGCGCAAGAGAGTTTTTCCATTTTTAGTCAGGGAAGCTATTCCCTTGAGTTCCTGATTGCATTATCATATCTTTCATTATTAGTTTCACCGGAAGAGCCGGAAAATATTTTGCAATTATATTTGGAAAAATTTTAATAGATAATTGGAGGCGGCCTAATGGCTTCAGAAAATAAGAATCAGAATTTTATCGAGGAGATAATAACCAAAGACCTTGAAAACGGTACGGTCAACGAGGTGGTCACGAGATTCCCACCGGAGCCTAACGGCTATCTCCACATCGGGCACGCGAAATCCATCTGCCTTAACTTTGGCATGGCCGCGCAGTTTGGCGGCAGGTGCAACCTTCGCTTTGACGACACAAACCCCGCGAAAGAGGAGACGGAGTATGTCGAGGCGATCATGGAGGACGTCAAGTGGCTGGGTTTCGAGTGGGCCGAGCTGCGCTACGCCTCAGACTATTTTGAACAGTTTTATAAGTGGGCGCTCGACCTCATAAAGGCCGGCAAAGCCTATGTCGACGACCAGAACGCGGAGGAGATACGCGCCAACCGCGGCACGCTGACGAAGCCCGGAGCCGACTCGCCTTACAGAGACCGCAGTGTGGAAGAGAACCTTGAACTCTTCGCGAAGATGACGGCGGGAGAATTTGAAGAGGGCAGCCACGTCCTGCGCGCGAAGATCGACATGGCGAGCAGCAACCTCAACCTGCGCGACCCCGTTATCTACCGCATCCTCAAACGCGAGCACCACCGTACAGGCGCTAAATGGTGCGTCTACCCGATGTACGACTTCGCCCACGGCTACGAGGACGCCATCGAGGGCGTCACCCATTCCATCTGCACCCTTGAATTCCAGGACCACCGCCCCCTCTACGACTGGTTCATAGCCAACGTGGACGTTCCGCATGTGCCGCACCAGTATGAATTCGCGCGCCTTAACCTTACCTACACGGTGATGAGCAAACGCAAGCTGCTTGAGCTTGTCTCTCTCGGCATCGTCGACGGCTGGGACGACCCGCGCATGCCGACGATTTCCGGTTTCCGCCGCCGCGGCTATACCGCCGCCGCCATCCGCCGCTTCTGCCGCGAGATCGGCGTCGCGAAGGCCGACAGCATGGTCGAGGTCGAGCTTCTGCAGCACTGCCTGCGCGAAGAGCTCAACAAGACGGCGCGGCGCGGCATGGCGGTACTGAATCCGCTCAAGGTGGTGCTTGAAAACTGGCCAGATGGTTTTGTCGACGAGCTTCCCGCCGAGAACAATCCCGAGGACCCCGAGGCCGGCAGCCGCAAAGTGAAGATCGGCAAAGAGATCTATATAGAGCGTGAAGATTTCATGGAGGAGCCGGTGAAGGGCTTCTTCCGCCTGTCGCCCGGCAAAGAGGTGCGCCTCAAACACGCCTATATCATCAAGTGCGGCGAGGTGATCAAGGACGCGGCGGGGAATGTCACGGAGCTGCGCTGCTCGGTCGACATGGAGAGCCGCGGCGGTGACGCCCCCGACGGACGCAAGATAAAAGGCACGCTCCACTGGGTGTGGGGCGGTGACGCCGTGAAGGCGAGAGTCAACCTCTACGGACACCTCTTCACACTGCGCAATATGAACGACATGGAAGATGGCAAAGACTATAAGGATTACCTTGACCCGCAGTCATGTGTGGTCATGGAAGAGGCCCTTGTGGAGCCCACGCTCGCGCAGGCCGCGCCGCTGGATAAGTTCCAGTTTCTGCGTCACGGCTACTTCTGCGCCGACAGCGCCACCACGCCGGAGCGCCCCGTATTTAACCTCACGGTATCGCTGAAGGACTCCTGGGGTAAGGAACAGAAGCGGTAGCGGCAAGCCCTCCCTGTCTGTTGATGAAGAATATTCGACAACAAAGATGAGACGCCATAGGCAAGGCGTCTCATCTTCGTA
>NZ_JAJBUX010000008.1 GCF_020860125.1 Cloacibacillus sp.
CGGAGCCGATAGAATTCAACTATGACAAACTGCTTGCCGCGGTGGAATACCGCGATGGAACGCTGATAGACGGCGTATACGCCGCGAAATAAGATCAATCGCTGAACAAGGGACGCACGGCGTACTTTGCCGAATGCGTCCCTTTTTATTATGCCTTTATCTTTTGAAAATTTCTCCTGGATCTCCGCGCCGGTATTTCATTTGAATCATTACTTCGTTCCTCCTCGCACCGGATACTCTCAAGAATCCGTTTTTCGACATTATCCAGGTGAAGCTTCATGGCAGTGCCGGCACGTTCCGGCATTCTGAGCTTTATCGCGTAAAGTATATCCCGGTGTTCTTTCAACGCCTCGTTTATGACCTCTCCCAGCGTGTTGCTGAGAGCTAAAAACAGCGATATCTTATATCCGACCTGCGAGATAAAATCGCAATAGACCCTGTTTCCGGAAATCTGCCCCAGATAATTATGAAACATCCTGTCCAGAGATGAGACGAGTACATTATCATGGAGTCTCATTGCCTCTTCCTCATCCCAAATAAAGTGTTCTATGCGGTCAATGTCCTCTTTCGCGGCGCGCAGCGTGGCCCTCTCGACCGAGGCGATCTCAAGCAGCCGCCTCGCCTCAAGCGTATCCATCAGCTCGCCTTCGGAAATCTGCGGGATACGAAGAGTTCGATCTTTCCCTTTGACTAAGTATCCTTCGGCCATCAGTTGGGTAAGAGCTTTTCTCAGCGGAGTTCGGCTGACTTGCAGTTCGTCGGATAGGTACTCCTCTCTCAGTGCCGTACCCGGACGCAATTCTCCGCGTAGAATTCTATTTTTTAGTGTGTAATAAATATTATCAGCTAGGCTCATTCCTCTATTATACACTTACCCCATTTAATAATAAATCAGGTTAATTTGCCGTTATATTGTTCATTATCTGAATATGCCGATCAACGCAAGGCTCACTTCAGGAACAAATGTGACTAACATCAGACAGAATATCATTGCAAGCATAAAAGGCATTGCTTCTTTAGCAATGACGTGTATAGGCTCCTTGGATATAGCTGACGCCACATTCAAGTTACATCCTACTGGCGGAGTTACAAAACCAACGGCTAAATTGACGGTGAGCAATATCCCGAACTGAATGGGGCTCATTCCTATTGACGTCACAAGAGGGAGCAGAATTGGTGTCAGGATGATTGTGGCTGCGATATTGTCCATAAAACAACCCAAACATAGGAAAAATACGTTTAAGATCAGCAGGATAATGATTTTATTTGTTGTAGCGTACATGACTTGGGCTAATAATAGCTGCGGTATCATCTCCAAGGCGAGAAAAACGCCAAAGGCCATGGCGAACCCCATGCCATACATCGTTATGCCATTTAATGTCGCCGCAGACTTAGCGCATTCAAAAATATCCCTGTATGTTAATTCCTTATAGATAAATTTCCCAATCACGATACAGTAAAAGATGGCTGCTACCGCTGCCTCTGTCGGCGTAAATATGCCGGTGTAAATGCCTCCGAGAATAAGAATCGGAACCATCAGGGCCCACGAAGATTCTTTTAAGGCTTTTGGGAAGGCGATAGTTTCTTCTTTTCCCACATAACCGCGTTTTTTTGAGATAATATATCCGGTAATCATGATTGCCGCGGTGAATAGCAGGCCTGGAATGATACCGGCTATGAACATGTCTCCGATAGATGTTCTTGCGACAACACTATAGACGACAAAAGGAATACTGGGAGGTATTAATACGCCAATTGTACCGGAGCAGGCGGCGACAGCCGTAGAAAAAGAAGGTTTATAGCCGCGTTTTTTCATTTCTGGAATCATAATTGATCCAATGGCGGAAACCGTTGCTGGTGCGGAACCTGATATTGCGGCGAAAAATGCGCTTGCAAGCGTGGTGATCAAGGCTAGCCCACCTGCTATCGTACCAACGAGGCTGTCTGCTAAGTCGACCAAGCGGCGCGAGATGCCGCCAGAGCCCATCAGATTTCCGGCGAACATAAAGAAAGGTATGGCAAGCAAAGGAAATGACTCCAATGCGGTGATTGCTTTTTGAGCTATAAGTTGTAGAGGAATATCCGGTGTGAATATAATCATGGACAGCGCAGTGGCGATTCCGGTTGAAATTCCTATAGGGAATCCGCTTAATAAAAAGGCAAACAGCGTTGTTAAAAGGAAGATGGCGACCATTATTTTCCCCCTCCAGACAGAGACTTATATTCAAAGTAACGTTTATGAATGGATGTTATTAAACTGAGACACATTAATACACATCCTACTACAACAGAACTGTATATTAAGTACATAGGTATCTGCAGTGCAGGAGAGACTCTATATCCTGCGTATGACATCTTTACAACGCGTATTCCCATTACAACCATGTAAATTGAAAAAATCATCCAGATTACATCTATAAAGATATAGGCACAGTCTCGAATTTTACCATTTAACATGTCAATAAATATCGTTACACGCAGGTGCATGTTCTGCTTTACTCCATAGCTGGCACCGATCCATGTCATCCACATCATCAGGTATGTAGCTAGTTCTTCCGACCAGGAGAGGGAATTATTGAATACATATCTCATTATTATTTGTATAAAAACGACGGACGACATTATGAGCAGGAGGTAAGTGATAAAATATTCTTCAAATTTTTCAATTTTACTATTTATTTTGTCTAAAAAATAGAACATATATATCCTCCCCTATTGGATTTGTTAAAGGGCAGGCTTTTGATATATAACAGCCTGCCCTTTAATATCACTTCAGGTAATAGTTACTTTGAAGAAGATATGGCCAGATTTACGAGATCTTCTCCAATGACATTCTTATAATCGCTGTATATAGGCGCAGATTTGTCTTTAAATGCCTGATGTTGCTTATCTGTCAGTTCATTGACCTTTACGCCCGCTTTTCTCATTATGTCAAGGCAGGAGTTATCGTAATCAAAGTACAGCTTGACATAGTTCTTCTCATATTCTTTTATGCCGTTTTTGAATACCTTTTGAAGATCTTGTGGCAACGCGTCATACCATTTTTTGCTTACGAGCAGGCAGATCATACTCTGCAGGTGACCGGTAAGAGAGTAGTATTTTTGTACCTCGTGCAGCTTAGCGTCAACTACCTGTGCGGGAGCATTTTCCTGTCCGTCTACCACTCCCTGCTGAAGTGCCGTATAAAGCTCTGAGTAACTTAGAGGGGTGGGGTTGGCACCCAATGTTTTAAAAATCGCTATATGCATAGGGTTCTGCATTACACGTATCTTTAGCCCTTTAAGATCTTCGGGGGTGTTTATCGGTCTTTTGCTGTTTGAGATATGGCGAGTACCGTTAGGAACGTATCCGAAACACTTAAAACCCTGAGATTCGTATATTTTTTCCATTTCTTTTCCTAAGGGGCCGTCGAGAGCCTTTCTCATGCTGTTGAAGTCTTTAAATAAAAATGGTAGGTCCAAAACTTGAATTTTTTTGCTGTAACCGGCTAGGTCGGATGTTACTGGCATTGCCATCTGTACCACGCCCATTTGAATTGCTTCGAGCGTCTCTAGAATTCCGCCTAACTGTCCATCTGTGTATCTTGAAGCTTTGATCCTTCCATTAGAGTTTGTATTCAAGTATTTTACAAAGTCCTCCAATGCCTTTTGTGGGGGAAAATTCGAAGACATGGCGGATGAAATTTTAAACTGATATTCCTCTGCGCCAAAAGCCGTCCCCGCAATAAGAAGCACCATAAAAATTACCATTAATCCCTTACCTATTTTCATTATTAGACACATCCTCTCGCTAAGATTATTAAATTATGAGCGTAATATTACAAAAAAATTGAGGTATATAACTATTTTTCATTCCTGATAAGTGGCAGTGTACCGCAGTGAATACCTCCTCCCTTTTTTCTGCATTCAATGTACTTAAGAGGAATGACATCAACGCCGTTTTTGTATAGACATTCCGCCGTCCATGGCGCGTCATCGTATGCGAGGACCCTGCCTGGTCTGGTGGCGAGGCAGTTTATTCCTAACGTACCGTCGCGGTAATCGGTGAAAATAGGCTTTATTCCAAGCTTTTTCAGATAGTCGAGGAACCAGAAGGGCAGTCTTTCAACGTTGACCAACGCTTTGTCGTGGTCCACCATGACAATCGCACCATCCAAATGCAGACTGAATCCAGTTAAAGGTACTTCAACTAGTTCTATATTCTGTATTGCCAGCACCTGCCGGACTTGCTCCGCCGCTGCCTTGTTTCCTCTATAGCTTAGGCCGATGGCGGCGTGTTTTTCATCCAAAAGACAAAAACTGCCTCCCTCCATCAATCCGTTTCCTTGAATAGTGTGCAGTATGGGCATGCCAATATTTGCCACGGTACGGGTAACATACGCCTCTTCGCCTCGGCATCCAGTGCCATATTTTTCCCCTACGATACCCATCCTCGTGATGATGATACCTCCATTTATCACGATGCCGTTATCCCGCACGTTTATCGCGTCAGGGTCGGTCGGACTCCCATCCATATATACTACTTTGATATCCTCTGCTTCAAGGGTTCGTATCAGCGCGTCATGCTCTTCCTGCATAGCTGCGATGTCGGGGGCTTTGTCTGAGCGGAAGTACCATTGGTTTTCTTTGTCGATAAGGGCTTCTATCTGAGGATCATATTTATCCTCAGTAATTACACCAAGCTCTTTTCCGGGACGATGGACCAATATTGTCCTAATTTGGTCAACGTCATTTTTTACCCCCCATTGAGATCCCCATACCCGTAGCTGCTCTTCATGTTCATGAAAGGCAGGTTCCGCTTTTGGTGTCATTTGGGAAAGTACCATATGATAATACTGACTGCTATTATTAAAAGGTCCCATGTCACGCCTCCTGATCAATTATTTTGATAGGTTAAATAACGCCACGCGGTCATTGCATGTACTTTAGAAACAAGAGGAAGTTCTTCGGCCATAATATATTCATCCGGCGACCCCATATTGTGATGATTCGGTCCGTATGTTATGGCTGGGATACCTTTTGCTCTCCATAAAACTGCCTCCGTGCCTCCAAGGCTATAGTTTTCAAATACAAGATGGGCGCATACCTCGCAGGCAGTCGCTTTTGCAATTTTAACAAGCGGTTCTTCCACGGAGGTAATATGAGCGTCGCTGCTTTTGATGATTTTATAGTCTGAGTTTGAATGTTTTCTTATTTTATCGTCCAGCCATTTTTCAACAAAACGGCATGTCACCCCTGGTGGAAAACGGAAGTCAATCTCTGCCTGACAACGTTCTGGCACCATATTGACCATGATTCCGCCTGTTATAGTTCCAATATTGAGTGTAGGCCTAAGAGCTTTGTCCATAGCCCCTTCGCACAGGACCCTATCGTAGGAAGTTCTTGCTCTTTCCATAAATAACCGGACCTCTTTATCTATTTCCGGTGCCTCGTTTTCGAAAGATAGCAACGATTCTAAAATATACACCATGTCGGTGATCGCGTTTGTTTTTAGCCCAGAGTAGGCTCCGTGTCCGCCGGCAGTGTTCACCGTTATCCGGGCCTGGAAGATCCCTTTTTCTCCGATTCTGATATGTTCTACGGAAGATGGCTCTCCGTTTATCAACGCATCACCGTACAATTCAGGATAGTGTTTCAGCAGATAATTTGTTCCCCATGGACCGTTAACCTCTTCGTCAGATACACAGGTAAATGAAATCTTTCCAGGCAGCGTATCTTTTAACTGGTTTAAAATAAGTGCCGCTGTCATGCTGGCTGCGATGCCACCCTTCATGTCGGCGGCACCCCTTCCGTATAGTTTCCCATCTTTAATTTCTCCGCTAAATGGATCAACGCTCCATTTAGATATATCACCTACGGGAAAGGTATCAATATGCCCGTTGAATATAAGGTGTTTTCCACTGCGTGACCCTCTGATCGTAGCTACAACGTTTGGCTTCTCAGGGTGCGGGGAGATAACGTTATTCTCTATACCATGTTTTGTGAAGAATTTTTGTATGTATGACGCTACCGCACGTGTGTCGCCGGCTGGATCTTCGGAGGGGCATTTTATCAATTCGCGGCAAATCTCTATCGACATACCTGCTTGTTGCTTGATTAGGGCTGTAATTAAATTTTGCATAAAATTTCCCCTCCATCCGCTTTATTGTTTATTTTTCATAAGACTATCATACATTTTTTTATTGTCAATACTTTGTGTCCAAAAATATTATAAAAATCTTTGTCGCTTTTTATAATATATTAGCAAAAAATATTATTATATCTATTGTTTATGCAGGTTAATTAGGGTGTTAATGAAAATTATAAAAACGATAAAGATTGACACGGATAGAAAATATGGTATTCTATGTTTTGGATACAAAATATAGAAATTTACAAAATAATACATCTGCATGGATTCATATTCTTATGAAAGTTAAAAAATATTTATATATTATGGAGGGGGATTTATGAGAATAGCGGTTTTGATAAAACAGGTCCCAGATTCTGACGAAATAAAAATGGACCCAGATAAGGGAACAATGATCAGAGAGGGAAGTGGAAATATTGTCAACCCACTTGACCTGAATGCGCTGCAGGCGGCGCTTGATGTGAAAAAAAAATGCGGAGCGGATATCTCTGTTATTTCGATGGGCCCTAAACAGGCGGATATTGCTTTAAGAGAGGCTCTTGCTCTTGGTGCTGACAATGCATATCTCGTTTCTGACAGGTTTTTTGCTGGAGCAGACAGTTGGGCTACCGCTCTTGCTTTGGCTGTTACTATTATAAAAACAGGCCCTTACGATATTATTCTAGCCGGGGAAAAAGCAACAGACGGTGAGACGGGACAAGTTGGCCCGGAAATTGCCGCTATGCTGGATATCCCATGTGCGACGTATGTGAGTTTCATGGATATAGACGATATGTTTGTGACGGTAAAGCGTACGGTAGAAGATGGCATTGAGACACAAAGGCTTTATCTTCCTGCTCTTATTACGGTACTAAGTGATATAAACGATCCTGCTATGCCTACCTTGAGTGGTAAGAAACGGGCTCGAAGGTCCGATATCAGTGTTATATCTGCGGCAGATATCGACCTTTCCAGCGAAGAGGTTGGGCTTGCGGGTTCTCCTACCAGAGTTGTAAAAATCGAACATCCAAAGATTACGCGACATACGGAATTTTATTGTGGCAAGGATATAGAACACGGTATTGAGCATGTCATGAAAGTTCTTAAGGAATTGGCCATACTTTAGGAGTGGTATCATGTTGAGAGATAAAAGTTGCGTCGACGGTATTCTTGTTTGTGGTGAAATTCGTCAAAATAAGATCCATTCTGTTACCAAAGAATTGCTTGGAAAAGCGCGTGAAATTGCTGGTAAAATGGCGACCAGGGTAACGTGTCTTCTGATATGCGGACAGTTGGACGATATGCCGGAAGAGCTGTTCTGTTTCGGCGCGGAACGCGTTATTGTGGCTTCGCATGATAAATTAGAATATTTTAATCAGGAGATTACCGCGAAGATTTTATCTTATGTTGTTGAAAAGTACCTACCTGAGGTAATCCTTGCTCCTGCTACAACCTCAGGACGAACATATCTTCCATCTGTCGCTGCTATGCTGCATACTGGACTGACTGCGGATTGTACCAGTCTTGATATAGAGGATGGAAGTGGTCTGCTGCTGCAAACCAGGCCGGCAATAGGCGGAAATGTGATGGCTACAATAAAGACACCCAATCATGTGCCTCAAATGGCGACCGTTCGGCCTAAAACTTTTCGTATGCCTGAAAAACATGTGGATGGTAATGGTGAAATTATTTTTCTTGATATCCCGCCATCCTTACTGGAGAGTCGTATAGAAGTTATTGGTAAGGAATATGCCTCTGAAACGGTGTCCAACGTGCAGGATAAAGATGTGATTGTCTCTGGTGGTAAGGGGCTCAGGAAAGCGGAAAATTTTAATATGCTGCACGAACTTGCGGAGCTTCTTGGTGGAGGAGTAGGGGCTTCTCGGCCTACGGTTGAAGCAAAATGGATAGGATATCCCCATCAAATAGGACTTTCAGGCAGGGTGGTGTCTCCCAAATGTTATTTTGCTATAGGCATATCAGGTGCCATACAGCATCTTGCCGGAATGCAGACGGCACAGAAGATTATTGCTATCAATAAAGATCCAGAAGCGCCTATTTTTCAAATAGCGGATGTTGCTCTATGTGGAGATTTCAAAGATATCGTCCCTGTATTGATAAATAGGATTAGGCGGGAGGTTATCTGATATGATGACTGCCAAATTTGATTTTGCGCGTGTTACTCAGACAACGGTACGCGATCTAGTTGAAATTTTTGGTCCATCAGGAGTGTCTGTAGATAGGGAAAAGGTTACGGCATATTCAAAGGATGAAGTTGCGCTACATTTGTGGGATAAAGAATATACTGCTGATGTGGTATGTTTTGCCGAAAATACGGAACAGATATCTGATTTTATGAGGTATGCGAATGATAAAAAGATTCCTGTTACTCCGAGAGGGGCTGGTACAGGATTATCAGGGGGTGCTGTGCCCGCATTTTGTGGCATAGAACTTTCTTTGGAATGCATGAATAAAATATTGGAGTTCGATATGGAGAACCTGACGATTACCGTTGAACCAGGAGTAGTTACTGCTGAGATAAACAAAGCAGCTGCCGACCATGGTCTGCTCTATGCCGGTGACCCGTGCAGCGGTGATGCCTCTTTTATCGGTGGTAACGTGGCGGAAAATGCCGGCGGCAATAAGGTTGTAAAGTATGGTCCAACAGGTAATCATGTACTAGGTATGGAAGTTGTGTTGCCGGACGGTTCCGTTACATGGTTTGGGGGCAAAAGAAGAAAAGATGTGACAGGATATGATTTCGTTCATCTGATGGTAGGGTCGGAGGGTACCCTTGGGATTGTTACAAAGATAATACTTAGACTTTTGCCCAGCTCATCTTTTGTTGTAGACCTTTTGGTCCCTTTTGCAGATGTCAAGAGCGCAATAAAAGCGGTCCCTGCGATAATGACAGAGGGCAAGAGTATCCCCAGTTCTATAGAATTTATCGATAAGCAGTCGATGTTGCTTACAGAGGAATATCTACGGACAAAATTTCCATTTTCGAACGAAGCTGATGCGCATTTGATATTACAGTATGAGGGAAATGAAAGAGAGCGTCTTGCTGATGAAATTGAGAAAATAGGGGATATATGTCTAAAGCAGGGGGCTTTGGAGGTATTCGTTGCGGATAACAGAACGGTGAAGGATAAGCTGTGGAAAGGGCGTAAAAGTGTTGCTGAAGCTGTATGGGCACATGCTCCAATTCAGGTGTCAAATGAGGATGTCGTCATTCCTGCAAGCGCTGTTGCAGATTTTATGCGGGAGTTGGATGACATATGTCACGGTGCGGGTGTGAAATATGCTGCTTATGGTCATCTTGGCGACGGTAATATGCATGTAACGTTATATCTGGAGGGGGAAACCCCTGGATGGCGCGAGATTATTGGGGGCGTGCGGCAAAAGCTCTACACGATTGTTATAAAGCTTGAGGGGACGCTCACGGGAGAACATGGCGTGGGGTTGAAGCGTGCCGCGTATATTTCGCAATTTCTTGATGATGCTCAAATAGATTTGATACGCAGGGTAAAACTTGCCTTCGATCCAAACAATATACTCAATCCCGGTAAAATTGTTCCCTGGGAATAGGGTGTTGTATATTTAAGAAGTACATCCCATTTTTTTATATCAAATTTATTATTGCAAAGGTACCTCTTTAATTGTAGGTGCCTTTGCTTTTTGTGATGGTGTGTTTGTTGGGTACGTTATTATGGCGGCTTCTAACTGCGGGAGTCCTTTTGTTTGATACGCTGGTGTTGAAGTAGTTCTGTAAAAGTATCTAATTTTCCAAATAAAACAACAATTTATTATATTGTGTCATTTTGTTGTCAATTGTGAAAATATGTCGCTAATGCATAAAAATAACTTGACATTTATAAAACATGAGGATATAGTGACATTGATAAAAATAGCGGTGTAAAAGCAAGGGAATTTGGTTAAAAACCAAAGCGGCCCCACCACTGTTGTCATGACGAAATCGCGGGATCACTGGACGTCTGTCTGGGAAGATGCGAAATTAGGATGAATGGAAGCCAGGAGACCTGCTTACACCGTCGAGGGATAAATCTGCGCGGGCGGATATTGTTTCGTGAGCCATCGTCTTTAGATTGTACGGCGGCCATATGATGTTGTCTGTGCGGTGTTTTTCTTTGCAGGCGGCATTTTTTTTTTTACCCTCCGCTTGCTGGCATCTGTTGGCCTTGTAACTTGACAATAAAATAATATAACTAATAAAAGTAAATAATAAATATTTACTATAGTATATTTTACTGTCATTGGAGTGGACTTTTAGTTGTAGGGGACAATGTTGTATCTGCTGAGTTAAATGTCCTAAAGAGAATATGAGATGACTATATTTTAAATTTTACTATAAATTCTGAAAATATTAGAAAAACAAAAAGAAAAGAGGATGAGGATTTGATCAGGCTGATTGAAAAGGGCGTTTATCTGTTTAACGGAAACGTGTTGGTGGAGGATGTGGAGAAAAAGGGGCTCTCCGCGGTCAACGAAGAGATTCAGGCCGCGGGAATGAAGCCTCTGGAACGGCTGCCGGAGGACAGGGAGAGCGCCGCCGGAGGGACGATCGCGGCCAATATTATCGCGGCGCATAACGCCTCCGGCACGAAGGATAATTACCGGATACGCTTTGACAGCCTCGCCTCGCATGACATCACCTATGTGGGCATCATCCAGACCGCGATCGCCAGCGGCATGAAGCGCTTCCCGATCCCCTATGTCATGACAAACTGCCATAATTCGCTCTGCGCCGTCGGCGGGACGATCAACGAGGACGATCATCTTTTCGGCCTCTCGGCCGCGAAGAGGTATGGCGGAGAGTTTGTCCCCGCGCATCTGGCGGTCATCCATTCCTATGTACGGGAGATGATGTCCGGCTGCGGACGGATGATTCTTGGTTCGGACAGCCATACGCGTTACGGCGCCCTGGGGACGATGGGCGTCGGCGAGGGCGGCCCGGAGCTTGTGAAACAGCTTGTCGGACGCACCTATGATTTTCCGCGCACCGACGTCGTCGCCGTCTATCTCACCGGCGCCCCGCGTCCCGGAGTCGGCCCGCAGGACGTCGCGCTGGCGATCATCGGCGCGGTCTTTAAAAACGGCTTTGTAAAGAACAAGGTGATGGAATTTGTCGGCCCCGGAGTCTCGAACCTGCCGGTGGAGTTCCGCAGCGGCATCGACGTGATGACTACGGAGACGGCCTGCTGGACCTCCGTCTGGCGCACCGATGAGAGGGTCGAGGAATATTTTCATATTCACGGACGCTCGGAGGCTTACAGGCGGCTCGAGCCGGCCGCTGCCGCTTGGTATGACGCGGCCATTGTAGTGGAGCTCGACAAGGTAAAGCCGATGATCGCCCTTCCCTTCCATCCCAGCAACGTCTATACGATAGACGAGCTCAACGCGAACCCCTATGAGATATTGAAGCGGGTGGAGGATGACGCCCGCAGCAAGCTGGAGAATCCGGAGCTGAAGCTCAATCTCACCGAAAAGATATCTAAGGAGGGCAAGATCCGCGTGGATCAGGGGATCATCGCCGGCTGCTCCGGCGGGACCTTTGACAATGTCGTCGCGGCGGCGCAGATTTTGCGCGGAGGCAGCGTTGGCAACGGCGAATTCTCGCTCAGCGTCTATCCCGGCAGCCAGCCTGCTATGCTTGAGCTCATCGGCAACGGTTCTGTCGGCGCCCTTATGGAGGCGGGCGCCGTCGTGAAGACGGCCTTCTGCGGCCCCTGTTTCGGTGCTGGCGACACGCCGTCGAACCACGGATTCAGCATTCGTCATACGACGAGGAATTTCCCCAACCGCGAAGGTTCAAAGCCGGGAGAGGGACAGATTTCCTCCGTCGCGCTGATGGACGCGCGTTCCATCGCCGCCACGGCGGCCAACGGCGGCGTGCTGACATCGGCCGAGCGTTATGGGGAACTGCTCCACGACAAACCCTATAAGTTCCGCGGCGATCTCTATGAAAAGAAGGTCTATCACGGTTTTGGCAAAGCGGACGACAGCCAGGAGCTTATCTACGGGCCGAATATCAGGCCATGGCCGAAGGTCTATCCTCTGGCGGAGAACCTTCTGCTGAAGATAGCCTCCGTCATCACCGACCCCGTGACGACCACCGACGAGCTGATCCCCTCAGGAGAGACCTCTTCACTGCGCTCCAATCCGCTTAAACTTGCGCAGTTCGCCCTCTCGCGCAAAGATCCGCTCTATGTTGGGCGCGCCCAAGCCGCCCAAGTTCTGGAAGACGACCGCCGCGCGGCTGTCGAGGGTGGCGTCCCCGTCAGCGGCGAGGCGAAAAAACTGCTTGCCTCCGCCGGCATGGCCGACGCCTCGGCGCAGACCGCCATCGGCAGCGTCATCTTCGCCGTAAAGCCGGGCGACGGTTCGGCGCGCGAGCAGGCCGCCTCTTCGCAGAGGGTGCTGGGCGGACAGGCCAACTTCGCCGAGGAATACGCGACGAAGCGTTACCGCAGCAACCTTATAAATTGGGGGATGATCCCCTTTATCGCCGACAGCGCCGACCGCGATAAATTTAAGGCCGGCGAATGGGTTCTCATCCCCCATATCCGCGCCGCGATAGAGAGCGGGGCGGAAGAGGTCGAAGCGCGGCTTATCGGCCCCGGCGGCGAAGGCGAAAAGATAAGCCTCAAAATGCCGGGGCTTACCAAAGACGACCGGGCGATAATTCTTGCCGGCTGTCTCATGAACTTTTACGCGAGCGAAAACAAATAGACGCATAAATAATGCAAAAGGAAAGCAGAGGGACTCAATCACATGGCAAAGATTCAAATGACCACTCCCATCGTGGAGATGGACGGCGACGAAATGACAAGGATCATCTGGCGGCAGATAAAGGAGACTCTCATTCTGCCCCATGTGGAGCTGAAGACGGAATATTACGACCTCGGCCTCAAACACCGCGACGAGACGGACGACCAGGTGACGGTGGACTCCGCCGAGGCGACGAAAAAATACGGCGTAGCCGTCAAATGCGCGACCATCACCCCTAACGCGCAGCGTGTGGAGGAGTACGGCCTTAAAAAGCAGTGGAAGAGCCCGAACGGGACGATCAGGGCGATCCTTGACGGCACGGTATTCCGCGCGCCGATCATGGTGAAGGGCGTACGCCCCACCGTCAGCACCTGGAAGAGGCCCATCACCATCGCCCGCCACGCCTACGGCGATATATATAAGGATGTCGAGATGAACATCCCCTGCGCCGGAACTCTGAAAATGATCTTCGAGCCCGCGGACGGCGACGCCGGCAAGCGCCAGGAGGAGACGGTTTTTGAATATAAGGGCCCCGGCGTGGCGATGGGGATGCACAACCTTGAAAAATCAATCTCCAGCTTTGCGCGCGCCTGCTTTAAGTACGCGCTGGATACCGGGCAGGATCTCTGGTTCTCGACAAAAGACACCATCTCCAAGAAATACGACCAGACCTTCAAGCTGATCTTTGAGGATATCTATGAAAAAGAGTTCCGCGCTGAATTTGAAAAGGCGGGGATCACGTACTTCTATACGCTGATAGACGACGCCGTGGCGCGCGTCGTCCGCTCCGAGGGCGGCTTTATCTGGGCCTGCAAAAACTACGACGGAGACGTGATGTCCGACATGGTGGCCACCGCCTTCGGAAGCCTCGCGATGATGACCTCAGTGCTTGTATCGCCGGATGGTATCTACGAATACGAGGCGGGCCACGGTACGGTGACGCGCCATTACTACCAGCATCTGGAGGGAAAGACGACCTCGACGAATCCTATGGCGACCATCTTCGCCTGGAGCGGCGCGCTCCGCAAGCGCGGCGAGCTGGACGGCAACGCCGCACTTCAGGAGTTCGCCGGACGTCTGGAGAGGGCCTCTATTGAAACGATTGAGAGCGGCGAAATGACGAAGGATATCTTCGCCATCTCCGAGGTGCCGAATAAGAAGATGCTGACGACTGAGGAATTTCTCCAGTCGATAGCCGGGAAGCTGTAAAATATAATTACAGAGGCGCGCTTATTTTAGAGGCGCCTCTTAACCGTAACGAAAGGTGGTTTGCAGTTATGAGGATTGTCCGTACCGCCAGCGCGGGTACGCTGGAATCGTCGGATTGTCAGGTAACGGTCTCCCCCGCGGAGACCACCGAGCTTGAATACAGCGGCGCAAACAGCGCCATCTTCGCGAATAGGACCAGGAGGCTTGTAGACGAAGTTCTGAAAGAGCACAATATAGGCGGCGTCAAGGTCTCCATCCATGACCAGGGAGCGATCGAAATAACGATACGCGCGCGTCTGGAAACGGCGCTGGAACGCGCATCGGAGCCTGAACGTCCGGCGTGTGCCGAACCTGATTCTGATGAGGGCAGTATCGCTCTCGCGTCGTGGTGGAAATCTGTGACATCCGACACCTCTAAGGAGGCGATGTGATGAAGCCCAGCCGTTCGATGCTCTATATTCCAGGGGACTCCCCCGGGATGATTCAGCACGCGCCTATCTTCGGAGCCGACAGCATCCTGCTGGACCTTGAGGACGCCGTCGCGCTCACGGAAAAGGACGCGGCGCGCCGGATGGTCGCGGTCTTTCTAAAGAGATTTGACTTCAAAGACCTGTTTGTGACCGTCAGGATAAACGGCGCGGATACCGAGTTTTTTGAGAAAGACCTGGAAGAGATAATCCCCTGCGCGCCAGAGGCCGTGCGCCTGCCGAAGTGCAACGGTCCCGAGGATGTGCTGCTCGCCGATAAAAAAATAACGGAGATAGAAAACAGATGCGGCCTGCCCCTCGGTTCGGTCAAGATCCACGCGATGATCGAAACGGCGCTGGGCCTTGAGATGGCCTTCGCCATCGCCTCCGCCTCGCCGCGCGTCAGCGCGCTCACCATCGGAGGCCAGGACTTTACCGCGGATATGGGGGTTCAAAAAACGAAAGAGGGGCGCGAGCTATTCTACGCCAGATGCCGGGTCGTCGCGGCGGCCCACGCCGCCGGCGTAGATTCATATGATACGGTGTGGGCTGACATAATGGACAACGAGGGGCTGCTGCGTGAGACGAAAGAGATAGTCGGTCTCGGCTTCACGGGCAAGGCCTGCATCCACCCGAGCCAGATAACGACGATACATAAGGCCTTCATGCCGGCGGAAAAAGAGCTGCGCAGGGCGGAGCGCGTCGTGGAGGCCGCCGAAAGGGCGGAGCGCGAGGGCAAGGGCGTCGTCTCGGTGGACGGCAAAATGGTCGACGCCCCCGTCGTCGCGAGGTCAAGACATCTGCTCTCCCTCGCGGAGCTTTATGGCTTAAAGAGAGGAGAACTTTAACAATGAAGAACGTGACAAACTCTCTTAACAGAATAGTTCCATCGGAGATAGCGGGGGTCGGCTTCTTCGCGCCCTACCTGTCGCCATTTTCAACGATAGCGGCGTTCGGCGGCCGGATGAGACCGGCATCGCCGATAAAGGCCGCGGTTCCGAGCAGAGATAAAGTCGTCCCCTCTTTGCGCGCCGCCATCGAACGGTCCGGCCTCTGCGACGGCATGACGATATCCTTCCACCACC
>NZ_JAJBUX010000009.1 GCF_020860125.1 Cloacibacillus sp.
GACCGGCAGCGGCAGCAGAAAGTTAAGCAGTTCGCCAAGCATCGTGACGAGAAAGATGATAAATATCTGTTTTGCGTATTTCATATAACGACCTTATCTCTGTAAAAATATGAAAGTTTTCTAAGCTGTCTTCCGGCAGAGGATCGCCGCGGCGGCACAGGCGGCGGCGACGGCGGTGCTTGCGCGCATTATGCGGCGGCCGAGCGACACGGGGACAAACCCCTCCGCGAGCAGCGTTTCGCTCTCACGCGGAGCCCAGTCTCCCTCCGGCCCGATGGCGACCGCAAGGTGCGGCGCGATCTCTATCTCGCGCAGCCGCCTCGTATCCGGCGCAAGCAGCGCGGCGAGGCGCTGGGCGGGAAGCGTTTCAAAATCTATCGCGGCAAAGGGCCGCGGCTCGTGCAGAACGGGCGGCGTCGCCGCCCCCGCCTGCTTGGTCGCCTCGTCAAGTATCTTACGCCAGCGCGTCATCTTGCCGGCGAGCTTCGCCCCCTCATAGCGGGGGACGCTCCTTTCGCAGATCAGGAGGTGCACCGCGCAGACTCCGGTCTCGGCACAGAAGCGCAGCGCGTCGTCCAACTGGTCGTTCTTCAGCAGTCCGAGCAGCAGCTCCACCCTGGGAAGGGCGATATCCTCCCGTACCCGCGATATCTCGCGCGCGAAAACTGAATCGCCGCGGTATTCAAGCTTTAATTCGATCTTTTCACCGTCCAGCAGCCCCTCGACAAGCGAGCCGGTATAACAGCGGCGGACGCGGATGAGATGGTGCGCCTCCTCCGCGTCTATTTGCCACAGACCGTTATTGAAGGCGCAGCGCTCAAGCCTCAGCCTTGGCAGCGACACCCCACCATTCTCCCTTTACAAGTTCTTCGGCCGGCGTCATCTTCGCCGCCGCGAGCGCCTTGAGGAAGACGGGCTTCTCCTTTTCCAGCATGCCGGAGAATATTGCCACGCCCTCTTTGCCGATGACGGCGGGAACATCGGCGACCATCGTCGTGAGCGGGTCGAGCAGAATGTTTGCCGTGAGGATGTCGGCGGTATGTCCAAAGTCTTTCAGAAGATCCCCGGTAGCGAGGTCGATCTTTTCAAGATCAAGCTCGTTGAGTTCAAAGTTTTTGCGCACCTCTTCGATGACCGTGGGGTCGATGTCGCGCGCGTAGGCGCGGCCCGCGCCCATCTTGAGCGCGCCGATCGTCAGTATCCCCGAGCCGGTGCCGATGTCGGCGGTGGTGACGCCGGGGCGGATATATTTTTCCAGCAGTTCGAGCACGATCTGCGTGCTTTCGTGATATCCGGTGCCAAAGGCGCTGCCGGGATTGATATAGAGCGCCGTTCGGTCCGCGGGCTCCGAGCCTTTGTGCCACGGCGCGAGCACGACGAGGCCGCGCCCCACGGGAAGCGGAGGGAAGGCCTCTTCCGCCACCACGTTCCACGGCTGGTTGTCTATCTTTCCCCAGTCCTCGATCTCAACTCCGGGGAACTCCTTCATCGCCTCGAGGAGCCGCCCCTTCCAGAACGCTATCTCCTCGTTGCTCCGGTAATACATGCGCAGACGCGAGTTACCGTCGGGAAGCTCCTGCAGCTCCGTGCCGATGCTCTCCGAGATATCCGCGAGTGAGAAGAGGTTGTCCTCCTGCCCGGCCTCGGATTTTATCGTTATATACCACCAGTAATTGTCGCTGTTTTGCATGGCAGTCAGCCCCTTTCACCATTACGTAAGGCGGCGGACGAAAGTACCTCTTCCGTCTTTCCGAGCGCCGCCCGCTAATTGTACTCTATTATAGTCTTTTTATGGTATGTTTTTTTATATATTTCGCATAAAGCGCCTCTATTGATTTTCACCGCGGGGACCATGTTATACTAGGCAAAAAACGGAGGTTCGGATGTGAAAAAATTTATCGCGGCAGTCATTCTCATCCTGTTCGGCTCGGCGGCCTGCGCCTCGGAGCCCGCAGAAAATTTCTGCGGCGTGACGGACGATATGCTGAGCGCCGATTACTGGATAAGGCATACAAAGGGCGCGCGTCAGACGATACTCACTCTGGAAGAGGCCGCCGCGCTCTCGCGGAAGATCAAGGAGACTCCCGGCACACACTGCACAGATATATTGGCCTATCCCGAGATGCTTCCGCGCGGCCTTATCCTGCAAAAGATGAAAAACTTCTCCGCGCGGCCCAGGGAGAGGCGGTACATCGGCGCCACGGAGGCCGGCGAGGACTTCTGGCGGCGGGTCGAAGAAAACGCGGACACCGGCGCGGTGAAGGAGACGGAGATGATCCGCTTCGGCGTCGCCGTAAAAAACGGCCTCATTAAAACGCTGCCCTGCGAAGAGCCCCTCTACAGCGGCGCGGACGACATCCTCTTCGATATGAACGTGGAGAGCGCCGTCAAGATATGGGAACCGCTGGCGGTGCTGCGCGAATCGGCGGACGGGGCATATTTCTTCGTCGAAAGCCCCTGCTGCGCGGGCTGGATAAAAAAGGATGGTGTCGCGCTCACCGACAAGAAAACGCTGAAGGAGCTGGCCGCACGTGATTTTTATGTGGTCACGGGAAGCCGTGTGACGACCGACATCAGAACCTCGGAGCCCGAAGCCGGACGCCGGGAGTTCTTCATGGGGACGAAACTTCCCGCCGCCGACGGCGCCGCCTCTGTCGGCGGCGTCTCCACGGCCTTCAGCCACGGCGTGCTTGTACCGGAGCGCGGCGCGGACGGCTCCCTGCGCATCGTCGCCGAACGTATCCCCCTCGGCGCGGAGCTGTCGCGCGGCTATCTGCCTTATACGCAGGCCAACGTGATAAGACAGGCTTTCAAGATGCTCGGCGAACGCTACGGCTGGGGCGGCACCTATGGCTCGCGCGACTGCAGCGCCTTTACACGCGACATCTACCTCACCTTCGGCATAGAGCTGCCGCGAAACTCCCTCCAGCAGGCGCTGACGCCCGCAAAGCGCACCGACGCCGCAGAACTCACGGCGGCGGAGAGGGAAAAGCTGCTCGCCGGCTCCCCCGCCGGGACCCTTGTGCAGATGCCGGGACACATCATGCTCTATCTGGGGACGATAAAAGGGAAACCCTACATCATCCACTCCGTCTACGCTCTGGCCCCCTCCGACGCAGGCGGCGCGGATGGCGTGAGCGTACTCAACTGCGTCGCGGTCACCGATATGGAGATGAGACGAAGGAACGGCAGCCGGATCATCGATAATATCGCGAATATAAATATCATACGATAAAAAAGAGGGGCCGCCAGACGGCGCGCCCCTCCGCTGTATCCTCGTAGAGATTTTTTATCTTCCGAGCATCATCAGCGCGAAGACCTTCGCCTCGTTGAGCAGATGCTCGATCTTCGTATATTCGTTCGGCATGTGGGCGCAGTCCGATTCCTGCCCCCAGACGACGGCGGGGATGCCCGCCCTTCTGAAGTAAGCGCCGCAGGTGCCGCCGCCGACGCCGCCGACCTTCGGCGCGACCTTCGGGAAGACCTTTTTCACCGCGGCCAGCAGCTCGGTCACGACGGGGGCGTCGGCCGCCGTCGGCTCAGGAGCCTCCTCATACTGCGGGAAACGGTAGGTTATCTTCACGCCGTACTTTTCCTGCGCCTTTTTGATCTCAGCCTCGACGACCTTCTTTACCTCTTCCAGCGGCACCGTCGGCAGCACGCGGCAGTCGAAACAGAATACCTCCACGCCGGGCACGGTGTTGATATTCGCCACGTTCGCGCGGCGTCTCGTCGGTTCGAAGGTCGACTCCGCAGGGTCAAAGAGCTTGTCGGTCTCGGGGAAGGCGGCGTGGAGAGCCTCGTCAAGCGACGCCGCAAAGCCGTTCGCCGCGCGGCAGGCGTTGACGCCGAGGTTCGGCAGGCTCGCGTGCACCTGTTTCCCCTCCACCGTGAACTCCATCCAGCAGATGCTCTTTTCAGCGATCTCGATAAAGTCGGCTTCCTCCGTTCCCATATCAGGAACGACGACGAGGTCGTCCTTATCGAAGAGCCCCTTCTTTATGAGATACTTTATCCCGTGCGTGCTGCCAACCTCTTCGTCGGCGACAAAGGCGAGGCAGACCTCATATTCCGGTGTAAGGCCAAGTTCCTTTATCGCGAAGAGACCGTAAAGCGAGGCGATTACCTCCTGCCCGTTGTCGTTCACGCCGCGGCCGTAGATGCGCCCGTCCTTGACGACGGCCTTAAAGGGATCGGTCTCCCAGAGGGAACGCTCGCCCTCGGGAACGACGTCGGTGTGCGCCACGATCCACAGGCGGCAGCCGCTCTTGCCGGGAAAGCGTACGATAATATTCGGACGCTCGCCGCCGGCGGCCTGCGGGTCGGAGGAGGCGTAGACCTTCACATCCTCAAAGCCAAGCTCTTTGATCTTCTTTAAAAGATACTGCGCCTTGTGAAACTCTCCCTCGCCGCCGTCAAGCGGGCTGATCGCCGGATAGGAGATCATCTCTCCGAGAGCCTCCACCATCAGCGTCTCCAGTGACTCGATCTTTGTCAGAAGTTCTTTGCTCACGATGACACCCCATTTCTATTTTTTAAAGACTTATTTTGCGTTCACCACCATTTTATACCACTGGAATAGTTTTTTACAGCGCCAATAATAATCAAATAGCCGTGTAGACGTAAAAACGCCGGACATAACGTCCGGCGTTCAAAAACTGAAATATCCGTTTATCCGAGATTACAGAGAGGCCTTCGCCGCCGTCCACACGGCCTTCGCGATCTCCTCCACGGCCTCGTCGCTCATTCTGATGTTCAGTCCGAACATCACGGCACGGGAGAGAAGCGACTCCGCCTGCCCCATCGTCTCCGGCGCGTAGGAGGGAGTGCGGTTTCCGAAATATTCCCTCTCGCCCATCTCCGCGAGCGCCTGCCAATGTTTCGCGTAATGCCAGGTGTTGTCGGCGATGACCGCGCAGCCCGCGCCCGCCTCTTTGGCGGCAGCCTGGAACCTTTTTGCCGCCTCCGCGGTGGGCAGCATGAATATCACATGCGTCGCGGTGTCGCCTTCCGCGTCGTGCATCGGGCGCGGAGTCAGCCCCGCCGCCGCTCCGGCGTCAACGATCTTTTTCTTTGAGGCGCGCAGTGCCGCGAGCGCCGCCGGCATCTTTTCCAGCGCGACTACGCCGAGCGCCCCCTGCACCTCGCTGATACGGTAATTGACGCCGAGACCGAATTTACCATCCGCGCCGCGGTCGTGTTCCTTGCTGTGGATGTGGCCGTGGTCGTGATAACAGTCCATCCGGTACCAGATGTCGTGATCGTCGGTGAAGACCATGCCGCCCTCGCCGACGGTGAGGGTCTTGTTGGGGTCGAAGCTCCAGGTGCCGCAGGTCCCGATGCTGCCGAGCGCCCGTCCCTTATAGGTGCCGCCGACCACCTCGCAGGCGTCCTCGATTATGGGTATGCCGTATTTCCTGCCGAGCGCCGTAAAAGCGTCCATATCGGCGGCGACGCCGAACATGTGGACCGGCATTATAGCCTTCGTCCGCGGCGTAATGAGCCTTTCCGCGGAGGCGGCGTCAAGGCTAAGCGTCTCGTCGATATCGCCGAATACCGGCACGGCGTCGCAGGCGACGATCGCCTCCACCGTCGCGATGAAGGTGAACGGCGAGGTGATGATCTCGTCCCCCAGCCTGATGCCGATGCCCTTGAGCGCCGTTATCAGCGCCGCCGTGCCACTGGAAAGCGCCAGCGCGTACTTCGAACCGGTCAGCGCCTTGGCCTTCTCCTCAAAATCCTCCGCCCTGTAGACGCCGCCGCGTGAATCGTGCGAGCCATAGCGGTGTATCATCTTGCGTTCGATGACATCCGCGACCGCCCTTACCTCGTCGCTGTTAAAAATTTCCGCGCCTGCCATTATTCGTCACTCCTCTATTATTCTTCGATAGATTTTTTCCATATAATCCTTTGTAGCGGTCTCCTGCCAGCCGTCGCCGAAGCAGCTGTGCCACAGTTTATCCATGCCGAGCGCCGTACGCGTCATCTTTTCAATATCCTTCGCGCCGATACCGTAGTCCGAGGCCTTCGGCATCTCCAGGCCGTTTATCTTGAGGAAGCGGCGGGTGTCGGAGTAACCGTCAGGATAAATATCCTCGAGGACGCTCATCGAAATGGTCACCGCGACGCTGTGAGGCAGATGCGGCGCGCTGTTGCTGAGGCCGTATGAAATGGCGTGCGCCGCGCCGACGCGGCCGCCTATCGTACTGCTGCCGCCGAGCACCGAGGCCATCGCCGACTTTATCGCGAGTCCGAGGTCGTACGCCGAGAGGTCATGGGAGAGCACCTCGCGCGAAAGGGCAAGCCCGTCCTTCGCGTCTTCGATCGCCTCGGGGGCGCTCGTCCTGCTCATCATTATCTCATAATGATGAAAATAGCAGTCCATCATCGTGAAAAAGCGGTTAAAGTGCGGCGCGCCCGCCGAGAGCTGCGGATCGATCACCGCGACGGTCGCCTCTGTGTACGGGTTATTGATGCCGAGTTTCTTCTCCGGCCCGCGCAGCACGGCGATCGGGGTGATCTCCGCCCCCGTGCCGTTGAGCGCCGGCAGCACCCAGATATCCGCACCCTTCTTCATTGCGAGGCCGTAGCCCTGATAGCGCTGTGCCGGCTCCGGGTTCGCGAGGCAGATGGCGACCGCCTTCGCGAGATCCATAGTCGCGCCGCCGCCGACGCCGACGACCGTATCCGGCTCGTCCGCCAGCCCCTTTATCAGCGCGCGCAGCGAATCAACGTCGCCGGTACGCGGTTCGGAAAAGGTCGCGTCAAAGACGAATAAATCTTTTTGCGCGAATATCTCCGCGAACTGAGGCTGCTCCCTGAGCGCGCCGTCCGCGATAAAGAAGGGCCTTCTGCCCCGCTCTTTAAGCTTTGCCAGCAACTCCGACGTGCCGTCGCCGGACAGCACGATCTCCGTCGGCACGGTGGTGCGCCACCAGGGGGAAAGTTCCGTAAAGCTCTTCATATCTGTGGGTATCTTCATCATCGTAATATCTCTCCTCTTATAAAAATCAACAGGCCAACATCCGAAGGGGGGCAATGCCCCTCTCTGCTTGTCACATCCGCCGCGCCGACGCGGAGAATCACAGGCCGGAGAAATATTTTTCTATCTTCAGCAGGTCTTCGGGGGTGTCTATCTCAATCGTGTCACGGGCGGCCGTCACGCACTTGATCGCGTGGCCCTGCTCTATCACCCGCAGCATCTCAAGGCTCTCCGTCTTTTCAAGCGGAGTCTGCTCGGAGGCCGCGAAGTCAAGCAGAAAACCGCGGCGCCATCCGTAAGGACCGATATGCTTATACCACACGCCGCCCTCGGCACGCGGGTACGGTATCGGCGAACGGCTGAAATAGAGCGCGCGTCCGCCGCCGTCAAAGACGGCCTTAACGATATTATTCGCGCGGACCTCCTCCATATCCTCAATCCGCTTCACAAGCAGCGCGAGCATCACGGAGGGGTCGCCGTCGAGAGCCGCGACGAGAGGGTCGATCATATCGGCGCCCACCAGCGGGTCGTCTACCTGAACATTGAGGACATAGTCCGAGGGGATCTCACGCGCGACATAGGCGACGCGGTCGCCGCCGCTCGGAAGCTCCGGCGGCGTCATCACCGCCTCGCCGCCGTGGCGCGAGACAAGCGCGGCAATGCGTTCGTCGTCGGTGGCGACAACCACCCTGTCGACAGAGGCACAGGCCGAGACATTATTCAATACGCGGATAACGAGAGGAACGCCGGCAATCTCGATCATTGGCTTGCCGGGAAGCCTGGTGCTGGAATATCTGGCTGGAATCACTGCAAGGGTCTTCATCCCTCTAACCTCCTTCACCGGCAGCCTATGCAGTGTATGGCCGTCATTAACGGCTTTCTCGGCTGCCAAATTTTGGTTAAAGGCTAAGAGTACACTCTAAGTTTTCATTTGTCAAGAAATTTTTAAAAGTTATCCGAAGTAACGAAAAGAACAGAACGCCCCCACGCGCAAGCTGCGGCGTGAGGGCAAGAGCTACTTCGTATCGAGTTCGTATATCGTCCAGCGCAGCGACTCCGCCTTACGGCAGGCCTTGTAGTCCCCCTTGAGGAAGAGATCCTTGAATACCGCCTCACCGCCAGGCTCGATCGTCGTCTTTTCTATATACACGTCGCCGATCTCCTGACGCCGGTTGTTGAGAAAAACGAGCGCGGCGTTAAATACCACCGGCTTGTCGCCTCTATTCATCAGTATTATGCTCACACCGTTCTCCGTCACCTTGAGCCCCTTATAGGTGATTGGGTCGCCATCCGGTATCACTCCCTTTTTGCCGAAAGCGGCAAAAGAGACGCTGGCGAAACAGAGTATTATAAGCAGCGCGGCTGTAAGTTTTTTCATTGGTCCATCCTCCATGCTTAAAATTTCACTTCGTTATTATAACAGTAAACAAAGCCGACGGCATTCCTCGCGGAAGACAAAAACAACGGCGCCGCAGACAGATTGCAGAAAACTACGCTGCCGTTACCGTTCTAATCTAATCTTTCTATCGCATCCTTAACCTTTCTCAGTGTGCCTAACGTGAAACTCCAGCATTTTCTTGAGACAGCGACATCGATCAGTTCGCTGTCGGATAGTTCTTCGTTCATTATTTTTTCATCTTCAAAATCGATAAAGGTCACCGCTTTAACAAGTTCTGTGTCGATAATCTGTAATATACGGTTGTCCGCCATTGCAATCGTCCTCTCATGATATAATAATTCAACATAATAGTTTGATATATACTTTTGCATGCATAAGCATAATAAAGCATATTTTTGTATGATTCAAGAATGAATAATAGTCTGCTTAGAGAGGTTGATGTTATCTATGTCCGAAAAGAAAAAACCATATTTTATGGTCAGAGTCGATGAAGACAAGGCCTCAGCTTTTAAAATTGCAATGAGATCGCGTGGACAATCCGCCCAATTCATCTTAGAAAAGGCCATAGACAGGTACATTGAAGAAAGCAAAATCGTTGAATCCTCTGCTCAATAAAAATGGCGCATAGTACCTTTTATTTATTAAGGACTGAAAGTTGCCGCCGTTGTTACCCTGATCATGATTGCCAAAAACACAAAGGCGCCGTCATCTGCTTATAAGCTCGTTTAATTTCACCTGCGAGCGAATTGGTGATCTGCAGCCATCGCGTGCGTCCAGTCCGCAGAAACGACCTGATCCTTAATCCCATCATCAATACCTCAAATTACACAATTTTTGTATAGACTCTCAAACTGGAAGGCCGCTCCAAACCGGTTCTTTCTGATTCACAACGGCAGTTTTCTGACTAGCTCCCGCAAAACTTTGATATGCTCACAGCCTTGATTATACATATAGCACGTATTATATTATCGACATCGTAAATTGAAAGATGGTGGTGAGATGAAGGACGCCGGCTTGCTAAAGAGACTAATCAACTACATGGGCGAGATGTTCCAAAAGACTTATTAGAAAAAATAATAAAAAAGACGGGGCTTAAATAGCCCCATATATCTAAGTTATAGAATGAAGAGACTTACTATATTGGAGGTACTATAATGATATTGATATATCCAGCAATTTTTCATAAAGAAAAGAATAGTTATTGGGCTGAATTTCCTGATCTAGTTGGTTGTCAAAGTTATGGTAGCGATCTGAAAGATGCCGTAATCAACGCGCAAGAGTCATTAGCGGCTTATGCATTGACCATATTAGATGAAGATAAAAAACTACCTGTGCCATCAGACATTGAGAAACTAGAGACAGAAGAGGGCTTTATATCTCTCGTGACATGTAATATTAAAATAGGGAAAAATAATAAATCCATAAAAAAGACTTTGACTATCCCCGAATGGTTGAATGATAAAGCCATTGCAAAAAATATAAATTTCAGCAAGGTTTTACAGGATGCGTTAATCGAAAAAGTAATTTAATATAAAGAGTAATCCCCTTACATTAAAAGGGCGAGAAACAAAAAAAGCCGCTGTCTCTTATCGACAACGGCTTCTTGTAGTGATTTCAATAATAAATGGCGGAGAGTGGAGGATTCGAACCCCCGGGGCTGTGACACCCAATTGATTTCAAGTCAATCACCATAGACCACTCGGACAACTCTCCAATTACGGTAGTGAATTATAAGGGATTTTTTCTATTAATGCAAGCTGACGTTTGTTAGAATGCATCCAAGAGATGTTGTCAATGCAGGAGATAGAGCGGCGGCAGCATGGGGTTCGCCTTCGGCAGCGCGGGCATCGTGATAATGAGGGACGCCCCTATTAAGAACAGCGGGCTCCGTTGAAAATAAAAAAGAGAGGATGGATAATTATGGCTGAATTCAAACTGAAGATACCAGATATGAGCTGCGGGCACTGCGAAAAGAATATACGCGAGGCGGTCTCAAAGGCGGGCGGCAGAGTAAAATCCCTTGACCTGAAGAGCAAAGAGGTCGTCGTTGAAATCGAGGCGGAGGCCGACAAGCTGCTGTACATCATCGGCGAAGCCGGTCATGACGCCGGGCTTATATAACATCGCACATTGTTCCAAGTACAGAGTCCCGGGGCGCGGCACGCTTCGGGGCTCTGTACTCGTTTACTATGATAGTCCTGCTTCCCCAGTTACTTCTTTCTTCTCAGCAGCACCGGCAGCGCCGCAAAAACCAGAAGCCAGGTAAATCCGGCGCTGCATCCGCCTGAGCCGTTCTTGGTCGCGGGCGGCGCGGGGGCGGCCGTCTGCGTCACCAGTGCGCCAGGGTCGGTTATTTTACCGATTTCATCGTTGTGGTCATAGAGTCCGTTGTCAAGGACGGCGATCTCAACTTGGTAGCTTTTTCCACGATCAAGCTCCGCATCACCGGCAAGTATGTCTCCCTCTTCGTTAAGTTCCTTTATTAGCCATTTCCCGTCCTTCAATTCGGACGTGCTGTCGACACGGCCTAATATTTCATAACAGCCCTCTTTATTCATCTTCACATAGCACAGGTCGTCCACCTTTTTCGAGCCATAAGGCATATTTCCACCCGATATATCGATTGCGAGGATCACTGCGGGCAATTCCGCTCCTGGTGCTGACGGGGCTCTTGCCGTCACTATCGGAAGAGGTGCTATATTTTCCACTGCCACTGTCTCCTTCTCCGCTGCGAGCGCAGCGGCCAGCGCCGGCTCCGAGAGCTTGCTCATACCTTTGTCATCAGTCACTAGCTGCCCCTTCACGGTCTCCGACGTAATATCCTCCGAGGCGGTGGTGCTTCTGGCCGTGTTGACCGCGAGAACATTTTCCGCAGGTCTGTCGTTTTCTTTAAAGATCGCCTTTGCCGGCTTGCTGTGATCCTCAATATTTATATTACAGGCCGTTTTCACGGTCTTTCCGTCCGGCGCGGTAAATATGGCGGTAATATCCGTAGATTTCGCCTCTGTACCGGCTGTGAAGGAGACGCTTCCATCCGGCTTTGTTACCAATACACCGGCAGCACTGTCTTCAAGGCTCCATTCCAGATTTCCGGTAGCATCGGCGGGGACGGTCTGCACACTGAGCGTCACCGTCGTGGATATGCCGACAGACAGTTTTTGATTAGATAGAGTAATGCCGCTTACGGGAACGACCGACGGTGGCGTGGCGGATACATGGATCTGACACTGCGCTGATATTCCGTCTTTAGACGCCTCGATCACCGCCGTTCCGACTCGTTCACCGCGTATCGTAATCATGCCTCCGCTGCTGCTCACTTTACTTACCGTGCCGGAACCGTCGGCAACCGTCCATGAGACCTCTTTATCGGCTACAGTCGTTGGAACTACCGCGGCCGTCACCGTTGCCTCCTGTCCGGCGTAAATATTGACCGAACCCGTGCTCAGCACGATATTTTCCGCCGCTGCAGGCCGTGCCGTCACCGTTATTTTCACCGTATCCGTTAGATTGCCCGTCCGCGCCGTTATCACCGCTTCACCGGTGTTTCGCGCGTCCGCCGTTACCAGGCCGTTTGCGTCGACTGCCGCGATCTCCTGGTTACTGCTGGTCCACGTTACCTCGCGTTCCGTTGAGTCCTCTGGATATATCTCCGCCACGAGCTGCTGACTGCCTCCCGTGATGATATTAGCCCTGTCCGGAGTGACGATCATCTCCCCAGCCGGTACCGGTACGTTCTCCTTTAGCTCGTAACCACCTTTGCCGTCCGGCCTTATTATCACGTTCGTCTTACCGTTGATAATAGCCTCATCGAAGCTGAGGCTGTTCGCGCCTCCGACCGTTATGTTGACCGCGCTGACGTCGTTGGCGGTCAATCGCGGCGCTCCTGACGCGGAACCCCCTATATAAAGGGCTCCGCCGCCGTTTAAAATAAGGGACGAAGAGCTTTCGGCGGTGAAGCCGGATTTGACCGTCAGCCTTGCGCCGTCTGCTATATTGATTTTCCCAGTGCCTTTGAGCGCAAGCGAGTAGAGGGCAGTATCCTCGTCTACGGTATAGCTCTCTCCATCGCCTATCACATAGGCCGCCGTCACCGTGACCGACTTTGAAGCGCTTACAACGCTGCCGTCAATGCCCGTTATCTCGGCGGTAACCACCGCTTCGCTCCTGCCCTGCGCACCGCCTGATACGGCGGTAACTTTACCGTTCTGATCCAGTTCTACGATTGAACTGTCCGAAGTGCTCCATTTTACCGTTTTTACCGCCGCGTCGGAGGGAGTCGGCGCCGCCGAAAGTTCGCAGAACGGAACGCTCGAAGGGCCGGTTATCTCAAGATCCGTTGTGCCGGATTTAACCGTGATTTCAGCATTCAATATTGGTTTGATGCTGTATGCGGCGGATATCTCCCATGCCTTTCCCCATTTCAGGTCTTTGGAGAGCGGGCTTAACGCGGCCGCTCCGTCCGCTGAAACGGCAAGGTAGTAACCAGGATGTTCGGGCAGGGTTATCGTGTAGATATCCTCCGAGAGGCTTACTTCCGCGTCTCCGACATAGGCCGTTTCAGTACCGCCGGAGGCCGCCAGCATCCAGCCGCGCGACGACTCCGCGAGGTCGCCGTCTATGGTTAATTTTAGGCGCGCGCTGTTTGCCTCACGAATCGCGAAGGCCATACAGAGCGTGTATTCCCTGTCTGCTCTGCCATCCTGCACGATGAAATAGTTGTCTTCTCTCGTCTCATCGCCGCTTGTTATGCCCAGCGCCTGCACCCACTTGGCGCCCGCTCCATCTTTTACACCGCCGTACTGGTCGAAGACCACCACGCGTGTCTTTATCTCAAAACCGCTCTCCACGCCGCCCGATACGCTTATATATTTTTCGGGACCGCCGCCGATTACGTCGTTAAGGCTCCGCGCGGCCGGTTCCGCCGTATCGCCAGACCTGACAAGGACAAAGAGGTCTATTCTTTCCAGTAGGTTGTCCGCGGTAAGCCCCTCTTTTACTGACGTGGGCAGCGACGCTATGTCGGACGGGGCTATTGTGAAGTTAGCCTGTACCGGCAGATATTCGCTGCCGTCATATTCCCCCGTGCCATGGCCGAAGAATGAGGCGAGGAGGCGCCATATTTTCGCGAATACGCTCTTGCCCTCCATGCCGACAGTGTTTTCCACAGAGACAAGGCAAACCTTTTCCGCCGAGGCCGCACCAAGATTCCAGTATTCGCCAATCGCTCTTTCTATCGCCTCGTCCGAGAAGATATCACGAGAACTCAGCTCGATGTCTCTGCTTAAAGCCGTTATCGGTTTAGCGCCGACAGTGATGCCCTCCGGAAGCCGGGCCTCATCATAGAGAGCCCTTAAAGCGTCATAGATGGCAAAGTCTTCCGTTGTATTGGCACCAATAGTTATAACGCCGGAGCCGTTCCCGTCCGTGCGCGCCGCTTCCGTAACTTCAGCCCTTCCCTGCGCCGCGCGGACCGTAACGGCAATACCGGCGGTGGGGAGGGACTTTTCCTCACCGTTCGTCTTATATCTCCACTCAGCCTTGACCTTCGCCGTGCCGGGATGGAGGGCCGCCACGATGTTGTTTGAAATAGACGCTATCGATATATCGTCAACACTGTAAGAGGGAGTTCCATATGATTCCGCGGGGGACACGTCGATGCTTACAGCAGAGGCTTCTCCCACGGTCAAGCTGAGAGCCTCCGGCGCGGCCGTGACAACCTTAGGCACAGGCACCAGCCGCTTTATATCATCGGCGTATTCGTATTCCATAGAACCAGCCGTTATCGTCACGCGGCTGCCATCGCCGACAGACAAAACCTCGTTTATCTCCCGCTCCGTCGGCAATTCAAGCGTAAAGACGCCGGTAGCCGCACCATTTACTACCAGCCTCGGCTTTACTCCGCTTATCACGATCTTTCCGCCCTCGGCCACAGACATGCCGCCGCTCACGGTCAGAATCGTATCCTGCGAAACGTTGAAGGTCTCGCCCGCCGCTACGTCGAGTGAGGCAACGGTCTTTTCCAGAATATATTCGCCAACGGCATAGGCCCCGATATCGGACGTCCTGCGCCTCACGCCGCGCGCGTCTACCGAGGGGACCTCATAACCGTCATATACGCCGGGCGCAAGCCCGGAATTATAGGCGGAGCCCTCAGAGGATATAGGGACGGTACGCACGGGGCCGCCGTTATCGCCCAAAGAGCCTAGCCCGGGGTCTTCGGTTATTGCGTCGTTCGTAAGAGTGGATGGAGTACAGCTATTAGCAGGTACGACGCAGTTGATTAGAGTAGAATTGTAGCCTTCACTATGATCATTATCATAGATCTCTTTTGACCTTTCGCTTGTATCTATATCACCCCATAATATCGTATTTATCAGTATAGGACATGACGAAGTGGCATTAAATATTCCGGGGCCGTACTGCGCAATATTTTTACTTAACGTGCAGTTGACGACAACCGGAGCCGCGTTGTTGTTATATATGCCACCTCCGTAACCAAAGACATTATTTTCTATAAAACTGCAATTTGAGAGTGCCAGTGTAGAGTGATAATTATAGACTCCACCGCCATACTTTGCGGAGTTGCCATAAAATGTACAGGCTGTAATTTCTGCTGAATTGGACCAGTTGAATATGCCTCCGCCACTTACCGCTTTTGTATTGCCTTCGCCATTTCGCGCGCTGTTTCCGATGAACTCACAGGAAGCTATTTTCGCGGAGCAGTCCGTCATATTGAATATCGCACCTCCATAGGCGATAGCACTGCTCCCGTCGGCGGTTACGGTATTGCCTTCAAAGGTGCTGGCCTCAATGACCGGCAGAGATGGTTTCGCTTTATATGATGTGTTATATATAGCGCCGCCGCAGGCATATTCGCTGGCCGCAGCATTGCCGGTAAAATTACATTCCACTATCGTGGGCGACGAGCCTTCGTTATATATCGCGCCGCCCTTGCCGCCGCGTTCGCCGGAGCCGATGGCTGTCCCGCCCGTGACCTGATTATTTTCGAAGGAGCAGCCCTTTATCAAGGGGGAAGATTCCACGTTGTATATGCCGGCTCCGCCGGTGCCGATATCGATATAGTTTTCACGGAAGACGCAGTTCAATATCTCGCCAGACGAATTATTGCAGTTGTAAATGCCGCCGCCGCCCGATGTCAATTCAACGGAGTTATTCGTAAACAGGGTGTTTTTTATGGTATAGGAAGAATTATCGTTATAGATCCCGGCCCCCAGGGATGCATAGGCATGATTCCCTTCAAACTTACATCCGTCGACGGTAAGCGAAGCGGAATCTTTCACATACATGGCAACTCCGCAGCGCGACCCCGGCGTGGCGTTATTGAGAAAGATACAGTCAGATATCGTCAGGTTTCCGCCACAGCCAACGATACGCATTCCAGCCCCCTCGCCGTCTCTGCCATAACCGCCAGTGACAGTTATGCCGTCCAGGACCGCCTCTTTAGAGCCGCCCCCGACACCTTCGGCAGTTATTACATGCAATGAATTGTCGTTTCCCGTATTGTCTTTATACCCCGCTTGGATAATAAAAACGTCATTGCTCGCAAGGTCGCCGGTGAAAACCGTCTGGTGTTTCACCGTGTCCCGGGACCAGATATCTCCCTCTCTAGCCCATCCTCCATATAGCTTGACCCCGTCGGTGAGTACAAAAGACTTTGTCCTGTCGTCGTCGGCAGTCGGTCTGTAGAGCCCTTCAGAGAGGAGATATTCCGTCTCGCCGGACTGGCCGCCGCGTGCCCGCAGCTCCGCGGCAAATTCATCGTTCCCCATAGCGTCTGCCCAGCTTTCGCCGCTTCGGCTCCCGGAACCATCGGGGGTCACATACCTCTTATCGGGCTGAGGCGGCAATGTGCAGGCGTAGGTACATGCGGACAGGAACAGCGCGGCAATAAAGAGACAAGCCAACAGATACGAATCTCTTTTAGAAAAACGGGACACTCTCATCAACGGCCTTTCTTAATCTATTATCCAAATAATGTTTCACCTATAAAAGTACATAACTTATACAGACTGCAAAAATGCGTTTGCCATACGGCACAAAAGACCACGCACTACAACATCGCTTCCCAGCAGCAGAAGCGATTAAAAATTATTGGATCAATGGATTGATACGGCGCATAAGGTAATAACTAACCCTAAAGGGATAGATCCTATGTAAGCGGCAACCGGCTGTCATAGCATTAACGCTTTAGACCCTGTGGCTTTGCGTCGCTGGCTTTCGCCAGCTTTGCCCTTTACGCTACCTGAGTATAGTATACGAGGAATATCCTTGCAAATCAATACTAATCCCATACATTAAAATAAAAAAGTCAGTACTTTATGACATTAAGTTGCATAAAAGCACTGACATCCAGAAAAAACTACATTCTTACATATCTTTAAGTAAGCTTAATACCCCAGCTCTTCACCGACTATTATCACGTGGCATTCGCGTCCAAGGGGCGCCCGCTCTATCAGGGTCACGACGCGGCATATCCGCTCCGGGCTGTTGCAGTCCATACAGTGGCCGGTCGCCGTGCAGGGGGTCTTTCTCGCGAGACGGAGCGCGTTTGGCGGGGAGGCGATATCGCGCGCGCGTTTTACCGCCGAATGGACATCGGAGCTGATCTTGTTGATACCGACGATATAGATGATCTTTCCCGGCGCCCAGGACATCACGGCGACCCGGTTGCCCGCCCCGTCGATATTCACGATCGTGCCGTCCATTGACAGCGCGTTCGCGCTGGTCACAAACCAGTCGGCCTGAAGTTCACCGAGCAGCGCCGCGGCGCGCTCCTCTGGGCTCATGTCCGGCAGCCAGTGCTCGGATATCTTGCAGCCCTTTTCCTCAAGCCGCTCCGGCAGGCCAATTTCACGCACCGTCACCGTCCCGGGGATGCCGACGGTCGCGCCCTCGCCGATCATTTCAAGAGCCCGCTCGCAGGCGGCCTCCGCGCTTTCAGCGTACTGCGCGGAGAATCCGCGCGCCTCAAGCGCCTTGCATACGCTCTCGCCAAGCTTCCGGTTGCTGGCCTTCTTTGCCTCTGATGTGTTCATATAATCACCCTTTTAGAAGAAACATTTAATACTTATCTTCATTATATGATATATTTCATATTAATACAAGGTGGAGATTAATGTTTCGCCGCCTCCCTGTCGCAGATCAGCTCTCCGGCTATCGCGTAGTTTTCCTTCGGCATTTCGTTGATTATGACCCGCACGGACTGCACCGGCGCGTCAAGCGATTTGCAGATCGCCTCGGTGACCGCATTGGTAAGGGCCCTTTTCTTTTCCAGATCTCTTCCCTCGATGATATTCAAGATCGCTATAGGCATCTTTCTTTCTCCTCACTTTTTCTCAGATAATGTTCAACGAAACTTCCCAATACGCCGTCGGCGGCGGGGCGGCTTCTGCGTGCGGACACAGAGGCCCTCTGCCGCAGTTCGTCCCCATCAACCTCTATTTCCAGCGTCCCTTTGTTCAAATCAATTGATATTATATCTCCATTGCGGACATAGGCGATAGGGCCGCCGAGAGCCGCTTCCGGAGATATGTGTCCGATGCATGGGCCCCTCGTCGCCCCGGAGAAACGCCCGTCCGTGACCAGGGCCGTCGTGTCGGAGAGGCCCGTGCCAACCATGAGCGTCGTCACCAGCTGCATCTCTCTCATGCCGGGACCGCCGATGGGCCCTTCATTGCGGATCACTACGACGGAGCCCTTCTCTATAGTGCCATGTTCGACGGCCTCCACCGCCTCCTCCATGTTTTCAAAGACGACGGCCGGCCCACGATGTACGCGCATATTTTCCGCCACGCCGGACTGCTTCACCACCGCGCCGTCGGGAGCAAGACTGCCCCAGAGGACCTTTAGCGAGCCGCTGCTGTGAAAGGGATTTTCCCGGGGACGAATGATATTCTTATCCTCCCAGTCGGCGGCCTCTGCGATCTCCCTTATGCTTTTTCCGCTCACGGTGCGCTCTTCGCCATGCAGCAGGTCTCCCAGAGACTGCAGGATCGCGGGCACGCCCCCGGCCACGTTAAGGTCGTTGAAGGGGACCGTGCCGGAGGGATGCACCTTTGATATATATGGGGTGGCGGCGCTGATCTCGTCCATCTCCGCCAGGGAGATGCCAACGCCGGCCTCTCTCGCTATCTCGCTCATATGCAGTACGAGGTTTGTCGAAGAGCCGATAGCGAAGCCGACTTTCAGGGCGTTTTCTATGGAATTTTTATTGACATAGTCCCTCGGCCTCATTCCTTCACGCGTCAAGCTGACGATTCTTCTGCCAGCCGTCACCGCCTCCTGCCTCTTCTGCGAGGTAAAGGGTGGGGTCGTCGCCGTCATGGGCAGTCCCAAGCCCAGCGTTTCGACGACGCAGCTCATTGAATTCGCCGTTCCCAGCATCGCGCAGCTGCCCTGCGTGGGCATCGTGCATTTTTCTATCTTTTCCAGCTCCGCTTTGGATATCTCCGCCTCAAAGTATTTTCCCGTATACTCGCGCAGCGAGGGCATGGAGAGTTTCTGTCCCTTATAGCAGCCGTTCTGCATCGGACCGCTCTGCACAAAAATCGAAGGGATGTTAACGCGAAGCGCCGCCATCAGCATGCCGGGGATTATCTTATCGCAGCTGCCGAGGAAGACCGCCCCGTCGAAACAGTGCGCCTTCAGCATTATCTCTATCGAGTCCGCGATCACCTCCCGGCTGGGAAGAGAATAGGACATCCCCCGGTGGCCCTGTGCAAGTCCGTCGCAGACGCCGATAGTACAGAACTCAAATGGAAGCCCTCCGGCCTCTGATATTCCCCTCTTCACAAAGGAGGCTATCTCCCTCAAGGGAGCGCATCCGGGAACGATCTCATTCCAGCTGTTTACCACGGCGATGAAGGGACGCGACATCTCTTCTTTTTCTATACCGAGTGAGTACAGCAGCGCCCGGTGACCGCCGCGGTCGACGCCGCACACCACCGCGTCGCTGGGCAGTCCTTTGGCCTTTATAATTTCATCCGTTGAATTGTTCATCAGCAAGCTCCTTGGGGGACAGGGTTTTTCCGGCGGCCAGTGGACAACGGTCCTGAACGTAGCCCGCCGGCGTTATCTTTTTACTTCTGGTTTATTCCGGCCTTTTTCGCGACGCCCTGCAGATAGACCGTCAGATCCGTCAGATACTTCGCCTGCTCGTCCGGGGTCATAAAGCTCGGCGCGGCGAGGATCGCGGTGAGGTCTTTTTTGACTCTCTCATCTTCGCTGAACTTTTTCAGCGCTCCGTTTACCCTTTCTACAACATCTTTGGGCAGCCCCTTGGGGCCGAAGACATACATATTAAATGGTTTGTTCACATCGTATCCCCTCTCCATCAGAGTGGGAAGTTCGGGGAAGAAGGGGCTGCGCTCGGGAGTGCATACGGCCAGCGGGCGCAGAGAGCCGTCTTTGACATACTGAGGGATCGAGGGGGCGTTCAGCGATGCCGCGTCAAGAAAACCGCCGAGCAGCTTCGGTATGCGCGTCGCTCCGCCTCCGCCGCTGACGGCGACGATTCTTTTCCCGCCGGCGGCATTGTCGATAGCCGCGAGTTCAAGCTGGCTCATGGAGCCTATCTCCACAGGCATCTTCACTTTGCCGGGATTGTCTTTAAGATAGGCCATAAATTCGTCGATCGTCTTCCACGGCGAGTCCGCCTTCACCACGATGGCGTCACAGGTCGCGACCGCCTTTCCAAGCGGGGTGAACTCCTCCCAGCTGAACTTAGCGACACCGGTTATGTAACCGGAGAGGATCGCCTCGTGCATCCACAGAAGCGTATAGCCGTCGGGCCTAGCCTTGAGCACCTCTCTCGCGCCGATGCTCCCGCCGCCGCCGGCGACATTGGCGATGATGACGGGCTGACCGAGAAACTCCTCCGCATACTTGGCAAATATTCTGGCCGTCGTATCGACCCCGCCTCCGGGCGCGTATCCGACGACCATCTTAATCGGCTTCGAGGGATATTTGTCCGCCGCGCGGGCCGGCAGGCCGGCAAAGACAAAGATAGACATGACCACTAAACACAACGCTGCAAACTTCTTAAACATAAGATATAGCCTCCTTGATATTTGGAATTACCACTATTGTGAATCAACTTTGATTTTGCGTTTTTTTAGCGCGCCGCTCACCAGCGGCCAAGCAAGGGATATAGCGGTCAGGATCAGGCAGCAGAGAGAGATCTTCCCCTCAAACAGAGGCATATAGCTGCCGTTGCTCGACATTAGACCCTGGCGCAGATTGTTCTCAATGAGCGGCGCCAAGACGAAGCCGAGTATCGCGGGGGTCATGGGGAATTCGAGCCTCTCCATACAGTAGCCCACAAGGCCGAAGAAAAGCAGGAGCCAGATGTCAAAAATCCTGTTATTCAGCGCGTAGGCTCCCACCACGCACATCACCACAATAAAGGGAAGCAGGTACGTTTTAGGGGTGCTCAGCGCTTTTATGAAAAATTTAATGGCGACGAGCATCATAATAAACATCGCCAGGTTCGCGAAGAAGACGGCGGAGAAGGTGCTGTAGACGAACATCGCGTTGTTATTGAAGAGCATCGGGCCCGGCTGGAGGCCGTGTATCATCAGCGCTCCCACGAGGACGGCGGTAGTCGCGTCGCCGGGGATGCCCATCGTCAGCATCGGCACAAGCGCCCCCGCGATCACCGCGTTGTTTGAGGCCTCCGAGGCGATTATTCCGCTCTTATACCCAGTTCCAAAGAGCTCCGGATGTTTTGAGTGGGACTTGGCATTTCCATATGAGACAACATTTGCCGTCGCGCCGCCGATGCCCGGCAGAAGGCCGATGAAGAACCCGATGAGCGTGCTCTGTGTCACATTTGAAACATCACCCCTGAAGAAATTCCGGAAACCGATCCACACATTTTTTATCGGCACCTTCGGCACAAGGACGTTGTTGTCGGAGCCCATGTCGGAAATAATCTGCGATATAGCGTAAAGTCCGATCAGGTACGGCATTATATTGACTCCGCCCTCAAGGTCCTCAAAGCCAAAGGTGAAGCGCGGAACCATATCTATCTCCGAACTCCCCACCGTCGCGAAGAAAAGACCGATGAAGGTCGCCAGCAAACCTTTGGTCATTGATTTTTTCGAAAGTACGACGACGATGCTCAATGCAAGGACCGCAACTGAGAAATATTCAAAATTCCCGAAGGTCAGGGCAATTTTCGCCACCTGCGGGGCGACGAATATCAGAGCGACGGAGCTGAACAGGCCGCCGATGAAAGAGGCGAATATCCCTATGCCGAGGGCCCTTCCCGGCTCGCCCTTCTGTGCCATCGGATAGGCGTCAAAGGTGGTAGCCACGGAGGAGGGGGTCCCCGGCATCCTTAAGAGCGCCGCCGAAACAAGCCCGCCTGATATCCCTCCGGTGTATATGCCGAGCAGAAGGCATATCGAAGATACCGGGTCTATTTTAAAGGTGAGCGGCAGAAAAAGCACGATGCCCATCGTCGCCGTCATACCGGGGATCGCGCCGAAAATTATTCCGGCAAACGTCCCGATAAGCAGGAGCATGAAGGGAAAGGGAGAAAAAATACTTATAATACCCTGAATAATATCTGGATTCATTTTCTGCACCCCATTACGGAAGAAGTAGGTAGAGAACTCTGTTGAAGAAGAGGTAGGCCGCCGCGGTCACCACAACGGAAAAGACAATATATCTCGCCATCTTTGACGCCGACGATTTTGCCGCGTCCAAAAGCAGCATGTTCAGAAACATATATACCGGAGTCGCATAGAGGAACCCAACGGAAAATTCCAACGCGGCGAAATAGATAATTGAGTAGGCGACAAAGAGGAGCTTCCTTTTATTGAAAAAGCTTTTACCCTCGGGAGCGGCTTCCGTTTCCTTCTCCGCTTTTAAGCCCCTTATTCTGGAGATCGACTGTAAGGCAAGGATACCGCCAAAAAACATTATTCCCGCACATGCCAGCTTCGGGAAAAATTTTGAGCCCAGCAGGTCAAACTTTATCATCTCCTGGAAGTGCACATTAATATAAAACACCAGACCACCGGCAAAACATACCAGCCCCGCCGCGAGATCTTCCTTATAGCTTCTTGCGCCGCTCATTTTTACACCTCGTTTTCTTCCAGCTTACATACCGCAAGTTCTATATCGTGGTGAACACCTATCCTCCTTCCGTCGCCGTGTTTAAATTGTACATAAATTGTATTTATGATTTTTTATATTAAATTATTTATATCATTTTTTGAGATATTGTCAAGCGCGTAATCTTCCTATTAAAAAGACAAAACAGAGGCGTCCCTTTATCCATGGACACCTCTGCTCTTCTAATTTCAGCGTTATCTTATTTCTGCGGGACCGCCTCGTTTGCCCTGTCGATGTCGTGCAGACTCGGAACGGTCCTTAATGTGTGTTCTCTCAAAAGCTTGGCCGCCATATCCTCGTCCGCGTTGCGGTAGGCGTCATATATCTCCCGGTGTTCCTGGAGTGAAAGCTGAAGCTTTTCCGGCGGCAGTGGTTCTCTTAAAATCCTATACATAGCGGTATTGTTGCGCAGCTGCTGCAAATATTTCATAACACGCTGCCAGCCGGACGGGGCGTAGAGCAATGAATGAAATTCTTTGTCGACCTCGAGAAAGCCCACGTAGCCGTCCATCTGCGATAGCGGGATGGCGAGATTCTTTTCCAGCAGCTCATAGTCCTTTTCCGTGGCCTTCTTCACCGCCGCCCTGATCGCCACCTCCTCGAGGGCAATCCTGGTGGTGTATATCTCTTCTATATCATGGCTGTCAAGGCTGGTGACATAGACCTTTTTTCGCGGGACCTTCGTGACCAGCCCCTCGACCTCCAAAGCGGCGATCGCCTGTCTCACCGGCATCTTGCTGATTTGAAGGCCGTCGGCGATCGCGGCCTCGTCTATTTCCTGTCCAGGATAAAACGCTCCCTGCGTAATCGCGGAGCGCAGCGTCTGCAGTACCAAAGTCTCGACGCTGGTATTAAAAGCGGCGCTGGGCGCATATTGGCTTAACGAGCTAAACGGATTATTGGTGTTCATACCATTCTCCCTTTTCAACAAGGCATTGTAATACATAATAATTTATACTTGATATATAAGCAGAAAACTAAAAATAATACAAGCCCCAAAGTATTCATTTTTACCCTCACATAACAGCATCAAAAAAGAGCGGCCTTCCGACCGCTCTCCGCCATTGTTATTACAAATCTTATTTATTCGCCAAATACTTCGCCCAGTCGGCGCTGAACTGGTCGATCCCCTTCTTTGTGAGCGGATGCTCGAAAAGCATCTTAAGCACCTTGAAGGGCACCGTCGCGTAGTCGGCTCCGGCCTTCGCGCATTCGAGGACATGGGCCGGGTGGCGCAGGCTTGCTGCGATCACCTTCGTCTCTATGCCGTAGAGATCGAATATCTCCACCACGTCGTATACCAGCTTCATGCCGTCCTCGCCGATGTCGTCGAGGCGCCCGACGAAGGGGCTGACATATGTCGCGCCGGCGGCGGCGGCGAGCACCGCCTGGTTGGCGCTGAAAACGAGCGTCACGTTCGTCTTGATCCCCAGCGCCGTAAGCTCTTTCACTGCGCCTAGGCCTTCGGGGCACAGCGGCACCTTCACGACTACCTGCGGATGGATACCGGCGAGCACCTTCGCCTCTTCGATCAGCCTGCTCTTTTCCAGAGAGACGGCCCCGGCGCTGACGGGACCGTTCACCGTCTCCGCGATCTCACGCACGCGGGTGTGAAAATCTATATTGCCCTCTTTTGATACAAGGGTGGGATTTGTCGTGACCCCGGCGATGACACCCCAGGAGTGGGCCGTCTTTATCTCGTCAAGGTTTGCGGTATCGAGAAAAAATTTCATGACACGGACTTCCTTTCAATTATTTGATTTTCTATTTGCTTTGCGGTTCTTTACTGCCGTTCTTTGAAGATTTTAACCGTCATGCCGCGCGGCGGCGTTCTCGCGTTTCTGCCGGTCCATCTCCGCCACTTCGCGGCTGAGCGTGAAGCTCAGGATCACTCTCAGCAGGACGATGACCGAGAGTACGATCACACCCTGCAGATCAGGGTCGCTGATCGTGCCGATGATATCCGCCGCCATCAGGAATTGAAGGCCGAGCATCAGCGTATCTTCAAAGGAGAGCCGCAGTTGGATCCAGGCGTCGCGCGGCAGACTGTGGCCGGAGCGGGAGGTGAAGAAGAGCTGGCATCCGCGGAAGATGGCGACCGCCACGCCGCACATGATGATGAGTATGCTGATAAATTCGATGATGGTCCTCGATACGGCGGCAAAATCGTGAAGCATGCGGAGCCCCTCCTCTATCCTATATTGAAACTAAAGATAATTTTATAATGAGAGAGGGTTTTTTGCACGACATTTTTCTCATAAAAGGGTCTTTTCAGAGGTAAAACACAAAAAATCAACATTTCGCCGGTCTTGTATCATCCGTTCCCGCACTAGCGGCAAAACAGAGGCAGGGTCTGCCGCCTGAAAGCGGCACCTTGTCAGACAACTGCCGCGCCAAAGGCGAAACGTCGGCATACTCCCACAAAAATACTGACGGGCGGCATGGATAAAGACGGCGGCAACAAATCGGCCCAACGTTCTGTACCATGTATTTATCATTTAAACTACAGGCCATATCAATAATAAATGGCTATAAGTCATAATATGCGACACCATAGCCTTGAAATATGACTTAATATGACTTATAGTCTTATTTATATTATAAACACAATGGCAGCTTGGCGTCCGGCCGGTTTACGCCGCTTTTGTTTTCACGGCCGCGCCGCAAATTTAAGAGACATATATGGACCGTGACAGGATGTGATTTTATGAATATATTTTCCCCGCCGTCAAAAAGACGCGGGGCCGCCCTTATCGTCACCGTGCTTATCAGCTTCATCCTGCTCTCCGTGCTGAGCCTCGTGGCCTTTAACATCACGGTCGGAACACTGCGCATAGAAGGATGGCAGACGGAGCATTACGAGGAACAGCAGCTGCTCTTCCTCGCACGCTCGGGCGCCGCGGCGCTCGGCTCCCAGCTGAAAAAAGAATACTGGAAAGCTGACAACGGCGAAGAGATAAATAAGAGCGGCGTCATAAATGTCACCGACGCCGCGCGCGGCTTCGAGGCGAGCCTTGACCTGGCGGTCAGCGCCGACGCCGGCGCAAGCTACATGCGGATAAAAGTCACGGCCAGCGGCGCGGGAGGAAAAAGCGTCTCCGCCTCCTGTCGCTACGGCAGGGACAACGGGGAAATTTACGGGTGGGATATCAAATGACGAAGCATTCAGGCTCTCTTCTGGTGGAGGTCCTCATCTCGATAACGATATTCATTATCGGCCTGCTGGCGCTTATAGGAGCGATCACCTACAGCGTAGGCTCCATCGTGAAATCACGGGAGGATATAAGCTCCGACATGGAAATAACGAACATGACGGAGAGGGACGCTATGCGCCTAACCATCTCGCCGGATATCGGCGCCACCGAGCTATTGGGCAAATATAATGGGACGGTAGCCACCACTCTCGCTCCGCAAAGCGGCGACAAGGACCTAAAAGCAATCTCACTGACCTGCGGTCTTTACCTCTACGAACACGAGAACGGTAAAAGACGTGGGACGGCCTTCTATCTTCTTAAGAGGGAGGACTGAGCGATGAGAGCGCTAAAACGCAGAAGGGCCTTCACCCTGGTTGAACTGATAATCGGCATGGTGATGATGGTGATCGTCATGGGCGGCATCATTACCGGGCTCAGTATGGGGCTGCGCCTCTACACGCGCGCGGAGGCCAACGGCAAGGTGACGAACGGGGCAAGATTCACCGCCGCCTCCTTCAAACATAAGATATGGCCGATGATGAGCCGGGCCTCGATCGTCGAGATACTTCCGAACCTCCCGGATGTAGCCGTCAGCGACTCCGAGGACTGCTACGTCTACCTCGACGAATCGGAGCAGTGCGTTAAATACAGGATAGGCGACAGGGACGAACCACTGACCGGCTCCGAATTCATCACCTCGCTCGATTTCAGCGTCCCCACCGCCTCCGAAGACCGGGCGGAAAACTTCATCCTCAGAATGCGCGTGGAGGCGCAGGCTCCCAGAATCAAGTCTGCCCACGTAACGCTGGACATCGATTCGGCGCTTATCAACAGGCCAGCGAAGAGAGGCTCCGAGACGGAGGCCGCCGCCTACCGCGGCCCGGTGCTCCACTTCAACATCTTCGACTTCCGTGAACTGCAGCTGTACCCCATTCCGGGAGAAGGCCGGCCGCTGCAAAACGAGGAAACGGTGGAAAAGGACAGCGTGATCCAGCTCCGTTACAACATTATCGTCCCCTCCGGCAACAAGGACGCGACGAAGACACTCTACTACATAAGTTCGGAGAGCAAGGCCTCGCTGAAAAAGAGCACCGGCTACTGGGAAGACGACAACTACGACGACAAACACCCTGATTACCACAACGAAAAGACTAGGGGCAACTACTGCTGGCCGCTGGTGATAAAGTCCGGCAACGTCTATTACCTCGCGGGCGACCAGTATAAAAAGGCCTCAGGCAAAGAGGATGAATTTCTCAAGATACCGACCTCCGGCACCTTCTATGTCTACACCGGCAACAATCTCGATTCTGATTTTGACGGCGAGGGAAAATTGAAGAAAGATAGTATGACAAGTGTAGAAAGGTTCGGCTCCTTCGGCTACCTCCGCGCCTGGGTAGTTCCGGCCTACAGCGACGCCGACGACGGCGGCGGCTTCGTGCGCCCCAAAGGATACGAGCAGTGGAGCGTACGCGTGAGGATACTACAATCAAATCCCGACGGGCAGACCTGGTTCCGTAGGTTTACGCAGCATCAGGTGGACCTCATACCCAATAAGATACATCTGGACAGTACCGACAGTAATTTCAGCGCCGTCGGCTACATCAACCCGGAAACCGGCGAATACCGCGTAAAAATGGAGTACCACGCTGGAAACAACCATATACAGATAGGGGGCGCCCTGCTACCCGAAGATATCGGCGACGCGAGGAAATATGACAAAGAGATATTTGACGGTGTAAGCTACACAAACATTACCAACTATTCTATCATCGTGGACGCGGAGGTGGGAACTACGACGGCGGGGCTCGCGCTGCTCCTCAACGGCTACAGGAATAATGGCGCTACCAGCGGCTATTGCCTCTACTACGATCCTGGCGCTAACGGCTATCCGATACGACTGCAAAATACTTCTGGTAATGTCGGCGGCTATCAACGATACGGCGTTCAGGAGATCGACTCCCCTATAGAATCGGTCATAAATAATACCACAGCCATTGGATCGATTTCTGGAGGCTCAGGCGGGACCTTTTACAATAATTATTACAACCCGCAGTATGTAAATACCGCGCTGCAAAACAACATCTTCAAGGCAAAAGAGTCAAAAGAAACAGACTTACGAGGAACTAGGGGCGACTTCACGGATGAATGCAAAGAGATGCAGCCTCGCCGCCGATATATGGTAACTATCCTTGAATACCACACCGGCGATAAGGAAAACCCGCAGCTGCTCGTACGCATGAGGCTGCTGAAAAACCTCAGCAAGGTCATGGAGGAATCCAAGAAATCTGAAAGGGAACTGCGCGCTGAGGACCCCTTCCTCTGCGGGCCGAGGTTCTACTATTCAGAACCGGCGTGGTACGGGAGTTTTGTCGGGCAGAAGCCAAAGGTAGAGACTATAAAGAATTGGTATGGGAAAATAACAGATTATCTATACACCTTTAAAGCCAAAAGATATGGCGCGGATACCGGGGATGTTGAGAGAACGGTCAGCACCAGCGAAAATAATTCTGGTTATTACGATTCAGGAAGCAATTTTTACGCGCTGCAGACTCCTGACCATAACGACGGCAACTCCCGTTATAAAAAAGGCTTCTCTCGCGGCGGCAAAACTTTCAACGGCGGCGTATATAAGGCGCAGAACCTCGACCCCCGCAAAGAGCTTGGCACCACCAATGGCGGTAAGGATAAGCTGGGGATACTGACTCCGGACCGCTACCGCTGGATCGGCCTCGCGATCTGGGGCGGACAGCTGGGAAATAGAAGCAGCGTAGAGATCTACGACATGACGATCGCCCCCGGATTCGACGCGGGAGAGCTGCGGTCGATAATGGAAAGCGGCGCGCAGGTATTCGGCATGGATAAGACAAACGGCAGTTTTCCGACCGTTTTCGCCGAATATTCGGCGGACAGGGATACCGCTGTTAAGTGGAACCGTGAGCTCTTCGGCATATCAAGCGACGGTAACGGGAACCAGGCGCACGGCAACGCCTATGCCGGACGTTTCAAAAACGCGCAAAATGAAACGCAGCCCTGCGTAATGTCCCTTCAGCACGTCTCGTCAGGCTACAGCGCATCCTGCGGCTGTCCGATGTGTATAGCCTACGGAAAATATAACAACAAATAACCGGAGCTTCCCGCTCCTCATAACGAAAAACGGAGGCCGCCCTTTAGGGCCGCCTCCGTTAATTTTATCAATGGGCAGATATTTTTTACCCTACACGGCGTAGGCTTCGGGGTCGTCCTGCGGCTCCTGTCCGATGTTCACGAGGGTCTCCTTCGCGAACTTGTTGGGCAGGAAGTCCTTAGCCACCTGCGGGAAGAGGATATAGGAGAGCACGTCCTCCGGCTGCGTGCACCACACGCCGATCTCTTTTTTCGCCTGCTCGATCTCGGGGGCGATCTTCTCGCCGGGGCGGCAGGTTATCGGCTCCTCGTCCCCGAGGACCAGCTTCTGTATCTCGGGATCCACGGGGGCGGGCGTCTTTCCGTAGTAACCGCGGAAATACTGGCGCACCTCGTTCGGCACCATCTTCCAGCGCTGGCCGGAGATGACGTTCATCGCCGCCTGGGTGCCGACGATCTGGCTTGTCGGCGTGACGAGCGGCGGATAGCCCATCTCCTTGCGCACGCGCGGCACCTCTTCCATGACCTCCTTGAATTTTTCAAGGCAGCCGCCCTCTTTGAGCTGGCTCTGGAGGTTGGAATACATACCGCCGGGTATCTGATAGAGAAGGATATTGACGTTGACTCCGCTCACTCCCATTATCAGGTCCTTATATTTTTCATGAAGCATCTGATAGTGCTTCGCGACCGGCAGCAGCTTTTCAAGCGAAAGCCCCGTATCGAGCGGGCCGCCGGCAAGCGCCGCGACCATCGTCTCCGTCGCGGGCTGGCTTGTGCCCATCGCGAAGGGCGAGATCGCGCAGTCGACGACGTCCGCGCCGGCCTCAAGCGCCGCCATGTAGCTCATCGACGCCATGCCGCTCGTGTAATGGCTGTGTATCTGCACCGGCAGACTGACCTTTTTCTTGATCGCCTTTACAAGCGCCGAGGCCGCGACGGGCGAGAGAAGCCCCGCCATATCCTTGATGCAGATGGAATCGGCTCCCATGTCGGCCATGTCGCGCGCCTGCTTCGCAAAAAGGTCAAGCGTATGCACCGGCGAGATCGTATAAGAGATCGTCATCTGAAGCTCGCCGCCCTCTTTCTTGACGGCCTCGGCGGCGATCGACATGTTGCGCAGGTCGTTCAGCGCGTCGAATACACGGATGATGTCTATACCATTGCCGATGGCGCGCTTAACGAACTCGCGCACCACCTCGTCCGAGTAATGGCGGTAGCCGACGATATTCTGACCGCGCAGAAGCATCTGGGTCTTGGTCTTTTTCAGGCGCTTCTTTATCTGGCGCAGCCTGTCCCACGGGTCTTCGTTGAGAAAGCGCATCGCCGAGTCGAAGGTCGCGCCGCCCCACATCTCTATCGAGTGGTAGCCGACCTCATCCATCGCCTCGCAGATGGGGAGCATGTCGTCCGTGCGCAGGCGCGTCGCCATGATCGACTGGTGCGCGTCGCGGAAGGCGGTCTCCATTATGCCGACGCGCGGCTTTGCCTTGGCCGCGGGGGCCTCCGTCTTCTTGTTTTCCGTCACGGTAATCTGTTCAGCCTTCGCCGCCGGCTCCGAGGCGGGGGCCGCCGAAGCGGCTCCCGTCGTTACCTTGGTAGCGATTACCTTCCCATTGCAGTCCTTGATCTCTTTTTTGATCTCGATTTCAGACATCGATAACCTTACCCTTCCATCTTCATATCAGCCATATGCCTGTAGAAGCGCCACCTGTCTTTG
>NZ_JAJBUX010000010.1 GCF_020860125.1 Cloacibacillus sp.
CGCCTTCTAACTGGGCGGCATCGGGAACATGGGGGGCGCTTATACCTACAACGAACCGCTCGTCGGCTGGGAATTTGTACGCGACTGCGCCGCCGAGGTAAAAAAACGCGGGCTGAAAAACGCCGCCGTCACCAACGGCTCCATCTCGGCGGAGACGCTCTCTGAACTGCTGCCCTACATCGACGCCTACAACATCGACCTCAAGGGCTTCACACACGAATACTACCGTAAGCTCGGAGGCGATCTGGAGGCGGTCAAAGAGTTCATAAAGAAAGCCGCCGCCGGAGCCCACGTCGAACTGACGACCCTCATCGTACCGGAGGAAAACGACGGCGCCGATGAAATGGCGGCGCTCTCCGCCTGGGTCGCCTCAGTCGACAGGAAGATCCCCCTCCATCTCACACGCTTCTTCCCCCGCAGACTCATGCGCGACAGAAAGCCCACGGAGACGGCGTTGCTGCGCCGATTGGCGGAAATCGCGGCTAAACGGCTCAACACCGTCGTCCTGGGGAACATCTAGCGCAAAAAATACATATTCCGCCTTTGCGCAAGGCATACAAAAAGTGCGGCAGGTAAATCCTGCCGCACCTATCTAAAGGGAGAGGGTATAGTCTGTGAGTGGGGACAGACTCGTAAACTCTTTCTTTATATGACGTGCAAAGCTCTTACATCGCCTTCGCGGCTACCTTAGCGCCCTCTTTTTCTTTTCCGTAATCGCGCCAAACTTCGCCAATTTCCATAACGACCGCAAAGACAAGGCTGCCGACCGCTGTAAAGACGGTGATCCCATACATAAACATTTCTCCATATGCCATTGTGACAACCTCCTCAGGATGTACTATATTTAAAATCTTCGGAATCGGCCGTTCCTGATGGCATTAATAATATCAGCCCTTTATAGATTAGTAAAACGACAAAAATAGATATGTGACATGAAAAAATATCATGTTTGCTGGGATAAAAAAAGAAGCGGCGGAGAAACCTCCGGCGCGCCTACTTTAAAGAAAGGAGGAGCAAAATCCGCCGCGCGGGGACAGACGTCAAACCGAATGCAGCTGCCTCCGCGCGCCTGCCATCCCGGACTCTTTTTCATCACAGTGACCGCCGCTCCATATTTCCCGCACCACCATCACTGCCGCAAAACAAAAGCTGCCGGCCGCCGTAAAGGCGGTAAGTGCTATCAACATGATCTCCGCAAATGTCATTGTGACGACCTCCTCATATACCGCTGAATTTTATTATTTATGAATCACTTGTTCCTTATGGCTAAATGATATCAACCCTTTATAAATTAGTAAAACGACAAAAACAGATATGTAGTATGAAAAAATATCATGTATAAAAATACAAAAAAAGTGCGGCCGCAAGGGCCGCGCCTCTTCCCTGGGAGGAATGTCTATTAACAACCGGCTCTCTGTGCCTCGGTCTGTGGGACCGCCGTTCCAGCCGGTTCGCTCCAAATTGTCGCCTTCAGCATATACAGCGCGAATACGGCGGAGACCAGTGCCGTAAACCCCATCGTGCTCATCAGAATTATCTCACCTAACGGCATCACAATTACCTCCTTCGTCTGCCTTCGTTGTGCGCAGAGTATAGCCAAGAGGCGATAGATAAGTAAATCAAAATATTTCTCTATTTCACTATCGGCACGTAATTTTACCTAGATGAAAAAATCCTGTTTCCAAGCGGTTTTATCGGCCTTCTACAAACGAACCGCCGGCAATATATGGCACAGGCCAATATCAGCGGCGGTTTTCGGCGCGAAAGCCGATAATTACATTCTGATAGTTATTTTTTTATATAAATACTTACATAAACTTGATATAAAAAGCGCAGCGGCCCCGGCGCGAGAGAAGGTTCTTGCCCGCCGGAGCCGCTTTCGCGGAGAAATTACGCAATATTGCCCATTCGATTAGTGAAGAAGAAAACCCGGAAGTAAAGGATCGCTCTCATGGCTGATGAGCCAGTTGAATCCGATGATGTTCGCGCTGCCTTTGATAAAGGGGATGATCGAGCGAAATTCTCCGATCATCGGCCCCTCCTCGTAATGCCCCTCAAAAATGGTGCCGAGGATGCTCTCGTGAAAAAAGGGCTCATTGGGCGAGAGCTCGCCTTTGTCGGCGAGCAGCGCCATCTTGGCGCAGGTGCCGGTGCCGCAGGGCGAGCGGTCCACGTTGCAGGTACCGAAGACGACGCAGTTGCGGGCATGCTCCCCCTCCCGGTGCAGCCCAAACTCCGCGAGCAGGATCTTATTATTCATCGGTATCTGCGGGTGGCGCACCGTATGCTGCCTGTTGGCCTCCTCCATCACCTCGACGCCGAGCTTGATCAGGCGCGCTGACTCCTGCGGCACCAGATCAAGGCCGAAGTCCGCAGCGTCCAGGATCGCGAAAAAGCTGCCGCCGAAGCAGACGTCAAACTTCACCGTCCGCCCGAGCGATGGAAGAAAGAGGTCGAGGCCGCGCGCGTATACGAAAGAGGGGACGTTCTGCAATGTCGCGCTGACAGCCTCGCCATTTACGACCTCGACCTTAAGCGTGACGAGGCCCACAGGAGTGTCGAGTTTAACGTAAGTATAGGGCTCAAAGACCTGAACCATCTGCAGATTCACCATCGCCGAGGCGAGGCCGATCGAACCGTGACCGCACATTGAGACGCTGCCGCCCGAGTCGCAGAAGATGACGCCGGTGTCGGCCTCCTTGTGTACTGGCGGCACCATGATCGCGCCAAACATATCGGCGTGGCCGCGCGGCTCCGTCATTATAAAGCGGCGAAAATCGTTGTGATTATGGCGGAAGTCCACCCACTTCTCCGCCATCGAGGCGCCACGGAAAATCGGCGCGCCGCCGATGACGATACGGGTGGGCTCTCCGCATGTGTGCGAGTCTACTACGGCGACCATTTTGCCGATTTTCATGCTTTCATCTCCCCCTATTGTCTTCGAAATTACTTTTATAGTAACAGAGAGGGAAGATTTTAGCAACCGTAGGTTATTTTTAATTTAATAAGAAATTTATATTATAAATTAAGCTTAAATATTCAGATAGTAACTACAAAAAACACTATTCCTTGATCTTGACCTCCGTCTGCGGGAAGGGGATCTCAATATTATGCTCACGGAAGGCATCCAGGATGCTCATACGCACAGCGCTCTGCACGTTTGATTCAAAGACCTTGCTGAGGTCGATAAAGAAGAAGGCGGTAAACTTTATCGCGCTGTCCTCAAACTCCGAGAGGATGATACGGAAGGGCGGCGTCTTCAGGACGTTCGGATTTTCGCTGAGAACCTCGCGGATGATGCCCATCGCCTGAGAGACATTGCTGTCATAGGCGATCGAAACACTTATCTCCGTGCGGGAGAGAGAATTATTCAGCGTCAGATTCAGCACGGGGCTCTCCAGCACCTTGCTGTTGGGGATTATCAGGTGACGCGACTGCTGGCAGACGAGGACGGTGTTCTGCAGCGTTATCTCGGCGACGATGCCGTGCGTATCCCCGATGATCACCTCGTCGCCGATGCGCAGCTTCCTCTGAAAGAGCAGCAAAATACCGGAGAGGGTATCCCCCATGATCTTCTGCGTGCCGAGACCGATGGCGATCGCCGCCGCGCCGCCCATGAAGGCGAAGGCCGTCAGCGGGATGTGCAACATCCACAGCGTTATCAGGAAAGAGATGATAAGGCCGAAATAAAAGACGATATTCTGAATCAGCAGCGAACTATGTCGGCTCACACGTTCCGTCCTTTTCTCAAAATGCCGCCGCGTGAGCACCACGGCGTAATGGGTCGTCAGCAGGCCAAGAAGGAAGATGATCAGCGCGAGGCTGAGCTTTTTCACCGTGATCGGGTAATCGTCGATGCTCCAGATCTCCATGTCCAGCAGGCCGCCGACGTTGTCATGCCAGATAGTTTCGAACTTGTCGTCGGTGTTGGCCTCGCCGATCATACGCTCCGTCTCCGTAAGCAGCAGCTCGAACTGCCCCGACATCTCGCCCAGCAATATAATATAGGAGAGATAGCGGTTCATCCGCGCGTCAATATTCGCGCGGAACTCGTTGCGCATTGAAATCTCTTCTTTTGTCTTGAGCCAGCCGTCCTCGCCGAAACGATGCGTCACCTCCAAAGCCACACGACGCAGCCCCTGAAGATCATCGTCAACAAACTTAATATTCACGCGGCACTGTTTTATCAGCGCCTTCATCCGCGCCTGCAGCTCACGGCGTTCCTTAAGCGTCAGTTTGCCGGAGAATAAATCATCCATTAAGCGCCACGTCAGCCGCGTAGCTGAGCACATCTCGACAAAGTCAAGGACGAGCAGCGTCTCATCCTCCACCAGCTTTTGCTCCGTCGGTATCCAGTATTTAGCAAAATCCGTCTGGAACTCTACGCGGCGGCGGACCTCGCCAAGGAGTTTGTATTTGTCGTTAAGCATGACTAAGGTATTCTCCAGCAGCCGCGCCTTCTCGTCGACCCTCGCGTCAAGAATGGCGAAGTCATCCGCTGAAAAGTCGACATTCGCGCGCACATTTTTAATGATCTGCTCCAGCGTATCGATCTTTTCCTTTAGCTCAGAAAATTCCTGCCCCCCGATCTTTATATTGCTCTCGAAAAAAGTATAACTGGCGTAGCAGAGTTCAAGCTTCGCTCTGATGATAAGCAGCTCGAAGTTATATTTGAGGCGGTTCTCCGCTGAAATGGAGCTCTTCTCCCGGCAGAGGCGGTACTCCTTCTCAATCTCGCCCTTCTTCTCGCTAAGTTTACGCAGTTCCTCACGATAGCGCGCAAGGTTCTCCTGCCAGAGCATAAAAGACTGGCGGCAGTTCTCAAAATCCTCGACGACGCCCAGGTAAAAGACAAAGGAATATGGCGGCTTCGCCGCCGTCAGCTCCTTCAGCCGTGCGTCGTTAAGGGTAAAGTCATTATCAGTACCTGTGTGTAACTGTAGAAAATGGATGCTGTAGTAAGTATTGATGATCTCACTCAGCTCATATTCATAGCGAAGCACCTCGGAGACGGGGATATCATACTGCCGCGCGAGCCCCTCTTCGATATTCCGCACCCGCCTCAGGTCGCGCACGACCTGCGCGGCGCGCGCTGCCGGCTCCGTCTGATAACGCGCCAGCTCCTCGCGGATGTCGGCAAGGGTGGCGGCATTCGCCCTCCCCATAAAGAACGAAAAAATAAGCGCGGCCAGAAAAAGACAAAAACTATTCTTGCGGAGATTCATCTGCTTTACCCTGCCCCCCTCATACGACTTGGTATATTATTATATAGGCAAACGCCGCAAAAGATAATAACGCCGGACGGCGATGGAGGGCCAATATGGATACCAGAAAATACGAAGTCATCATCAAGGCCGCCGAATGCGGCAACCTTACCAAAGCGGGCGAGAGCTTCGGCTATACGCAGTCCGGAGTGAGCCACATGATAAAGGGAGTGGAGGAGGAATTCGGCTTCCGCATCTTTATGCGCGGACGCGACGGCGTGAGCCTCACCACAGAGGGCGAACGGGTCCTGCCGCTTCTGCGCGAGATAGCTAAGTGGAACGAGAGCCTCGGCCAGACCGTCAGCGCCATCAACGGCCTCATCTGCGGCACGCTGCGCATCGGTTCCTTCACAAGCATCGCCATCCACTGGCTGCCGAAGATCATCTGGCGCTTCCAGCAGGACTATCCCAACATCAACATCGACATCACGGAGGGCGGCATCAGCACCCTTGAGGAGGCTCTCGAAGAGGGCTCGGTGGACCTCACATTTATGAGCGTGCAGCCTGGACGCAGCTTCGACCGGCTGATGCTGAAAAAAGACCCCTTCCTCGCCATCCTGCCAAAGGGGCATTCGCTGGAAAAAGAAAAATCCTTCCCCCTCGAGGCCTTCAACGGCGTCGACTTCATCCTCGTCACGCGCGGCTTCGACTACGATACCAACCGGCTGCTGAAAAAATACGCCATCACTCCGAACATAAAATTCACCTCGCACGATGACCACACCGTCTTCTCGATGGTCGAAAACGGCCTCGGCGTCAGCATCCTCCCCGAGCTGGTCATGCAGAGCTACAAAGAACGCTCCGTCACCCTGCCCCTCGAGCCGGAGGTATACCGCGACATCGCCCTCTGCCTCCCCTCCTTCGCGGAGGCCTCCCCCGCAAGCCGCCGTTTCATCGAATACGTCAAAAAGATGGTCGCCCCGGATGGCAGTATACGCGACATCTAACTAACCCCACGTAAATCGGCGTTTAT
>NZ_JAJBUX010000011.1 GCF_020860125.1 Cloacibacillus sp.
TTTTCAGCCCGCGTTTTTTTACATCGGCGGCGCAGTCGCGTAAAAATTACCAGCCGACGAGCGGTTGGTTGTAGGTATAAGCGACCCCGATGTTCCCGCTGCCGCGCAGTTCGTCGGCGAGCGCGGCAAGTTCCGCCGGAGAAACGCCGCGGGTCGAGACGTCTCCCTCCCCCGCGCCCGCGATCTCGTAGTTCTGGCAGAAGGGGCAGTCCATGTTGCAGCCGAAGGTACCGACGGAGAGGATGAGGCTGCCGGGGTGGAATTTCACAAATGGTTTTTTCTCCACCGGGTCGAGCGATGCCGAGGTGATTTTTCCGTAGTTCACGCTGACGCTGCGGCCTCCGTCGTTACGCCGCGCGCGGCAGAAGCCGGTTTCGCCCTCTTCTAGGGAGCAGCGCCGGAAACATACGGGACAATTTATCCTAGTGATGGCGTACCACCTCGAATCTTTCGAGTTGGACCGTATCGTTCGCGCCGATGCCAGCCTTTTTCTTCGCGATGGAAATCTGTTCTTCCACGCTGTCTACGCCCTCGAGGTTGGGCAGCAGCAGGCCGCGGCGGCCCCCCTTAGTGACGATCACGCCGTAGCGTTTCACGTCGAGTTCGGTGGCGGAGTCTATATTTTCTGTCTCGCCGAGGATATCGACGCTGTAGACCAGCTTCGCCAGCTCCTCTTTTTCTACAGGGTCGAAGCGCGGGTCCGCCGTCGCCGCGCTGACGGCGTTGTTGATGATCTCAGCCGTCACCGAGGGGGCGGTGGGCGCGATGGTGCCGATACAGCCGCGCAGCCTTCCCTCTTTTTTCAGTGATACGAAAGTTCCCGCGCGGCGGGATAGCATTTCATCAGGAAGTCCCGCCGGTACGGCGATCTTTTTACCGCCGGTGACGTATGCTTCGACCGCCGCCCGCGCGAGTCGGACATAGGCGTCCTCTTTTTCTTTCAGCGCCGCCAGCTCCCTGCGCTCTTTTTCCGCAAATTCGGCGAGCAGGCGGCGTTTTTCGTCCGGCCCGGCCGTCCGGAAGGTGCAGACGCCGTAGCCGACGCCGAAGGGTCCCTCGTAGGAGAGGCGCTTTGCCTCCACCGCCGTACCGTCGAAGCATCCCGCCATGATGACGAAGGCGCGGTGGCCGCATTCTCCCGCGCTGTCGCAGAACCCCTCGGAAAAGTTGAAGAGCTCGCCGAAATCGCCATTCCCCATCACCGCCATGATACGCTCGTCGTAAAGTGGACCGCTGGGGTTGAATCCGTATGGGCCATCCTCTTTGAGCCGGTGCGAAAGATCGCCGCTGGCGATGACCGCCGTCCGCCGCCCGAGCCTCTCAGCGGTTTCCTTTATGAGCGTGCCGAGGCGGTAGTGTTCGGCGAGCGAAAGTCCGGAGAGCGCGACGCGCACAATTTTTGCCTTTATCCCGCCGCAGGCCCCGGCGATGAAATACAGCGGCACAAGCGTCGCGTGGTCGAGCTCTCTGTTCCGCTCTCCGAGTATTCCCGCCGCCAGTCCGGTATTCGCCGCCGAGGCTTCGAGCTCCCGGACAAATTCCGCGTCGTAGTCCACGGAGAGGGAGACCGTTGGCGTGCCGAAGCGCGCGAAACTGCCGGAGGCGCGCTCGCCGGGCGAGATGTGGAAGTAGTCGCCGTAGAGGGTGGAGTGCGGCGAGACGACGACCACAGTATCGGGCGCGGAGTCCGCGATGAAGGCAGCGGCCTTCCTATATGCCTCGATTGTCTTTGAGATGGCCCGTTCCTCTCCGCGCCCGACCTCCGGTATTATGAGCGGCGGGTGCGGAACCATGGTTCCTGCAGTAATTCCCATCTTTATCTCCTCCGATCTTTTGCCGGGTTTTCGGCTGTTTTATGTATATCTTTGCCGTTATGCGTTAATATATTTAAAATTATACACCGCCGCGGAGCGGTCAGCCCCGAGAGTATATATGGGGATATCTTAAAATTGGCTCTTGGTTTAAGGAGGTAAAGAGATGTCTGTGATCGTAACCGGCGGGATATTCCTGCTTTTGACGGTACTGGAACATCCAATCGCCGCCGCGCTGCTTGTCTGCCTCGCGCTGTGGGGGCTGTGCGGCTTCGCCGGCGACCTTACGCCGCTTACGGCCGCCGGTTTTTATGCCGCCGTGTTGGCGGCGGGGTATTTTCTGGGGGACGCCTTCATCCGGACTTCGTATATAAGGATGGGCGGTATTGCGGCGCTCTCCATTTTACTGGGCCTCTCTCCGGTTATCTACGGCGGCATCTGGTATCTGCTGCACCGCCTCCGACGCGGTAAGAGAGATTTAGGAGAGACGAAAAAACAAACCTGTAACGAAATGGAAGATGATTCAATATGAAGAAGATAGAAAATATCGCCCTTGTCGGGCTGGGAGCGGTCGGATGCGCCTATCTGACGACGATCGCGGAGCATCTGCCTCCTGAGAAGATTCGGGTCGTCGCCTCCGGTGAACGCGCCGAACGTTACCGTAAAAATGGTATAACCTATAATGGAAAACAGTACCGCTTCAATGTCGCGGAGCCGGGGAGCGGAGAGCGTTCCGCCGATCTGGTCTTTGTCGCCGTGAAGAATACCCAGCTCGCGGCGGCGGTGGAGGAGATAGGGGATTTTGTCGGCTCCGAGACGGTGATCGTCGCGCCGCTCAACGGCGTCACGAGCGAAAAGGTGCTGATGGAGCGCTACGGCGCGGAGCGGGTGCTCTATTCCTACGCGATGAAGATAGACGCGACGCGCGAGGGAGACCGCACCTTCTGCAAAAATACCGGCTTTATCCCCTTCGGAGAGGCGCGCAACGAGCCGGGCCGTTATTCGGAGAACGTGACGGCGGTGGAGGAGTTTTTTCGGCGTACCGGTATCGAGTATGAGATACCGGAGGATATGATAACGAGCCTCTGGAAGAAGTTCATGATGAATACGGGCTTAAACCAGACCTCCGCGATCCTTGGCTTTACCTACGGGATGATGCAGCGTTCCACTTCCGCGCGCGCACTGATGCGTTCGGCGATGGAGGAGGCCGCCGCCGTGGCCGGAGCGGAGGGGATATCCCTGGGAACGCCGGAGATCGACGACTGTTTCCGGATCATGGATATGCTGGGCGCCGAGGGAAAGACCTCGATGCTGCAGGATATCGAGGCCCGCCGCCCTACTGAAGTCGGCGCCTTCGCCGGCACGGTGGTCGAGATTGCCGGCAGACACGGCCTCGCCGTCCCAGTCAACCGTACCTATCTGCGGCAGATCCGGGCGCTGGAGGAGTCTTTTCTTATATAAGGGCTGAAAGAAAAACGGCTTTTAAGCTCAAAGTCGCCGGATATCCGCATATTGAACCGCCGTGGCTCCTGTAAGAATATTTCGGAACGGCGGCGGGCGGTTCGGCGGTATTGGAGTTTTGTATCATTTATTTATTGTCGCAAAAAACGGCATGTACGTCTTTTAGAACTGTATCCGTTTCAGCTGCGAGCTGACGTCGATCTGCATCTCCGTCCGGTCGAGCAGCGCCTGGAGGCCGGTGTCTTCGGCGATCTCGGTCATCACCATATGGCCGTAGATGTTCCGCACCACGCAGTATTCGGTGACGATGACGTCGACCACGCCGCGCCCCGTCAGCGGCAGCGAACATTTCTGCACGAGCTTGCTGCGCCCCTCTTTATCGAAGTGGCGCGTCGCGACGCAGACCTTTTTTGCCCCCGTGACGATGTCCATCGCGCCGCCCATGCCTGGGACCCGCACCTGCGGGATCATCCAGTTTGCGAGGCTTCCCTCGCGGTCGACCTCGAGCGCGCCGAGAACGGTGACGTCGATATGGCCGCCGCGCATGATCGCGAAGCTGAGCTCCGAGGAGATGAGCGCGCCGCCCGGCAGCACCGACACCGGCGTGCCGCCAGCGTCGATGACGCGCAGGTCGTGCCTGTCCGCGCTTGCGCCGGCGTTGATGACGCCGTTTTCCGTCTGCAGTATGAGCCGCACCTCTTCCGGCAGGTAATCCGGCACGAGCTGCGGAATGCCGATGCCTAGGTTGACGAGCGCGCCGTCTTCAAGTTCCGAGGCGACCCTCCTCGCGATACGCGCGCGGGCCTCTTTCTCACTAAGTTCTGGAAGCATATTCGCCATCTCCTTTCAATACCAGAGCGTCAATAAATATGCCAGGGGTCACGACGTTGTTGGGATCTATTTCACCGAGCGGCACGACCTCGTCCACCTCCGCGACAACCCTTGCCGCCGCGGTCGCCATCGTCGGGTTAAAGTTCCTGTTCGTCCCGTAATAGACAAGATTGCCCGCAGCGTCGGCCTTGTAGGCGCGGATAAAGGCGGTATCCGCCCGCAGCGGCCGCTCAAGGATGTAGCGTCGTCCGTCGAGTTCGACGGTCTCGCGCCCCTCCTCGTAGACGGTATCCACGCCGGTCGGCGTAAGGATGCCGCCGAGCCCCGCGCCGCCCGCGCGGATACGTTCGACGAAGGTGCCCATCGGTATCAGCTCTATCTTCAGTTTTCCGCCGGTGTACAGCTCCTGCGTCTTTTTATTGAGGCCGATATGGGAGGCGACGAGCGAACGGAGCTGTCCGTTTGTCACGAGCCGCGCCACGCCGACGGGGCCGGGAACCTTGGTCTGGAAGTAGCTGGTGTCGACGCAGATGAGATCTATCTCCTTTACGCCGCTCTCGCAGAGCGCCTCGATTATCGTATAGGGCGCGCCGCCGTAGTTGAAGCCGCCGATCATCAGGGTTTTGCCGGGAGCGGCATAGGCCGCGGCCTCCGCCGGCGTGATGACGGGCTTGATAAATGGTTTGGCCATTGAGTAAAACATCCTCTCAAAAGTACTTTAACAAGTTTTACAGCCGCGGGGAGGAATGTCAAGGGAGAAAATTTTCCCGCTTTGCGGGAGAAGCGCCTCTGTAAGCGGGCGGTTTGTCTTGGATGGCGCGGAATATGAGGAACGGCTGTCTATTTCCGCTGTGGCCGCGATTTTGCCCCCCGCCATATTGTGATATGATTTAGAAAGTTTAGGAGGCGGTAATTATGGACAGAGAATATCTATTATCGATGATAAAAGAACTTGTCGCGCTGCCGAGCGTTACGGAGAGCGCCGCGGAGAGCGCGCCCGGCGAATGGCTCTTCGAAAGGCTTTCAAAGCTTCCTTATTTTTGTGAAAACCCCGGACATCTTCAGCTGGTTGATACGCCGCTGGAGGGTTCGCTCTATAAACTGAAGTCGCTTGTCGCGCGCGTCGACGCCGCCAAAAAGACGGCGCGTACGGTGCTGCTCATCGGCCATTACGACGTCGTCGACGTGAAATGTTACGGCGATATCGCCGAACATGCCTTCGACGCCGACCGGCTCGCGGAGATATTCGACGCCGGCGCGGACGTCCTCTACGGGCGCGGCGTGATGGATATGAAGTGCGGCGCGGCGCTCGAAGCGGCGCTCATCGAGGAGTTTGCGGAGGACCGTTCCCTGTTCGACGTGAATCTGGTCATCGCGCTGGTGGGAGACGAGGAAAATTCCTCCGCCGGAATGCGCGGCGCGCTGCCGGCCCTTACGGCGATGCAGGCGGAGGGGCTCGATTTTCTCGCGGCGCTCAATACCGAGCCGGGAGAGGCGGGGCGCTCCGGCGTCGTCGGCCCGATGGTCTTTCTCGGCACGCTCGGCAAACTGATGCCCGGCTTTTATATCCGTGGGCGCGGCGCTCATGTGGGAAACTGCTACAATGGTTTTTCCGCGCTGCTAGCCGCCTCGCGGCTGGTCTCCTACGCTGAGGGCAACCCCTATCTCGCTGACCCGCTGCACGGCGTCTGCCAGCCCTCATGGATCTGCCTCGACATGAAGGCGCTGCACGACCTCTACAGCGTTACAGTCCCCGATAAGGCCTACGCGTACTTCAACTGTTTCACTACCAACAACACCCCCGCGCTGGTGATGGAGCAGATGCGCGGCGTCGCCGCCTATGCGCTGCGCCAGAGCTCGGAGCAGCTCACCGCCTCCTATCGTGCGCTGCTCGCCTTGGGCTACGAGGGGGCGGAGTTTGTGCCGGAGGAGCCGGCGGTTTACACGCTGGAGGAGCTCAAGGAGCTGGCGCGCGGACATCACGGAGACTCTTTCGACGAGGAGCTGCGCCGCTACACGGAGACGCTGCCGCCCGGCGATATGCGCGCGCGCGGCATAAAGTGTGTGGACTTCATCGCCGACCGTTCAGGTGCCGAGGGGCCCTATATCGTCTGCTTCTTCCTGCCTCCGTGGCTGCCTGTGCGCACCGATCTCACGGATGACCCGCGTGACCTGGCCGCGGTTGAAACGGCGCGCGCCGTGGAGGCGGAGTGCGTGGAAAAATACGGCCTTAAGATGACGGAGTCGGAGCTCTTCGCGGGGCTCTGTGACCTCAGCTATGTTGGGGCGAAGGTCTCGGACGACGACGTGCGAGCTCTCAGCGGCAACATGCCCGGCTGGGGGAGCGTCTACAACATCCCGCTCAAAGAGATGCAGGGGCTTGGCCTGCCGGTCATCAACCTCGGCCCGAGCGGAGAATCGCCGCATAAAAAAGACGAACGGCTGCACCTGCGCTATTCGCTGGATATACTGCCATCGCTGCTGAAATTCGCGATACGGGAGCTGTCGCGCCGCAGCCGCTGATTAATGATTAAATAGAGGGCCGTCACGGAGGCGGCCATTCCGTGACGGCGTAAACGCCAAACGTCCGCCTATGGCCCTGCGGGGTGTACGTTACCCCCATTCCGTGGCGTTGTGGTACAATGTACGTCGCATATCTTAATATATATAAGGGGAGAACGATTGATAGATGTACGATGACGACGTTCGAATACGTCCAGCCAAACCAGAAGAGGCGGAAGATCTGTCGGATATAGCCTGGAGGTCGAAGTCTTACTGGGATTACCCTGTTGATGTGATGAACATCTTCCGGGATATGCTCAGCATTGAGCAGGATTTTATCGAAAACAATCCGTCTTACCTCATAGAGCACGAGGATACCGATGAAAAGGTCGGCTTTTACGCGCTTGAGAAGAAGGGAGACAAATGGTGGCTTGAACACCTGTGGGTGCTTCCCGAAGAGATCGGTACGGGGCTGGGGGGAAAGCTCTTCCTTCACGCCTGCGAGATGGCCGAGACGATGGGAGCCGATGAACTTTACATAGTATCCGACCCGAACGCCGAGGAGTTTTACCGGCATATGGGAGCGGAGAAGATAGGAGAAGAGCAGACGGAGGGAATGCCTGAACGCCTCCTTCCCGTGATGCGCATGAAACTATAATATGCTCTATAAATGGCAGGAAAAAGCGCTTGAGACAATAGCGGGGAAGAACGCGATCCTCTCCGCTCCGACCGGCAGCGGCAAAACCTGGGTCGCCTATATATGGGCCGGCCTGATGAGCTGCAACGGCACGCCCCGGATGCCGGAGGGACGCGTGATCTTCACCGCGCCGATCAAGGCCCTTTCGAACGAACGTTACCTGGAGCTCAAGTCTATGGGCTTCGACGTCGGGCTCGAGACCGGCGATTTCAAGAAAAACGCGGGAGCCGAGGTGCTCTGCTGCACGCAGGAGATATATACCCTAAAATATGCCCACATCCCAGGACAAAAGGTGATAATTGACGAATTTCACTTTATCTTCAACGACCCGGAGCGCGCGCGCGCCTACATAGACGGCCTGCGCCGTACTGACGAAGAGAGCGACATCCTTGTGATGTCCGCCACCTTCGGCAACCCCGATAAGGTGCGGGCTTATCTCGAAGAGATGGCGCGGCGCGGCTTCGCACTCTTTGAGACGGAGAACCGCGTCACCAAACTTGTCTACAAGCAGCGCGGGCTGCGCTTCAACCAGATCCACGACGCGCTCGTCTTCGCCTTTTCCAAGAAGGGCGTCGAATGGGTCGCGGCGCAGATCGCGAAGACCCGCCGCAAAGTGGAGCGCGACAAGCGCGCCCGCCTGCGCGAGATGTCCCAGATACTCAAGGTCGAAAAGGTTCCCGACACGATGCTGCGCGGCGTCGGCATGTACTTCGGTTCCATGCTGCCGAAAGAGAAGCTGCTCGTTGAGATGGCCTTCCGCGAACGGATAATAGATGTTGTCGCGGGTACGGATGCGCTCTCGCTGGGGGTGAACCTGCCGGCGGAGACGGTGGTATCCGGCCAGATGGCGAAATTCATCGACGGACCGCTGACGAAGAATGAATTCATGCAGATGGCGGGCCGCGCGGGGCGCAAGGGATTCTTCGATACGGGATATGTTTCGTATATCCCGCGCAGCAAGTGCGAAAACTTTGACTACGACACGGCGATACTCTACCTTGAGACGCTCGACAAGCCGCGTGAGGAGGCGAAGATAAAGCTGCTTCCCGCGATCGGCAGGCTGTTGAAAAAGGAGGTCACCGTCGAAACTGAGGCCCGTATGATCGCCGAATGCTCCATGCCGCGCCGCGACGTTCGTTCCGTGGCTAAAGAGGTAGAGGGGGCGCTGCGCGAAATAACGCAGATGCTCGCGCAGATCAAGGACCAGAACGAAAGAAAGCGCGTTCGTAAAATCCTCGGCGACATATGGAGCGACGAGATGGAGCGCGAGGTGAACATCGCGATCGCGCGCCTCTTCGCGAAATACGAGATGCCCGACGCGATGGAATGCGCAAACCTGCTCAGAAAGACGGAGAGAAACTACCTCCAGGCGCTGCTGAAGATAAAACGTTTCGCGAACCGCCTGCCGGAGGGCTACCGCTTCTCGAACATGGAGGAGATAGATATCGCGGTAAATAAGATCGACGGTTCTGTCTTCGGTTTCGAGGACAAGATACAACAGATAAAGATCACGGAAGAAAATATCGAAGAATAAAGCTCAAAGGGGCGGCTGAGGCCGCCCCCTTTTCTCTAATCTACGATGAATAACTTGACTCCGTTCGGCGAAAAAGAGCGGTGGCGGTTTTTGTCGTCGTCCTCGGCGACATAGCCCATCCCCGGCGTAAGCTCCTCCTTTGTTCCATCCTCCAGCTCGGAGATGACGGAGCCCTCAAGGACGAGGAGCACATGGCCGTGCGGGCACCAGTGGTCCGCGAGATAGCCCGGGCCGTATTCCACGAGCCGGGCGCGTATATTACCCTTCTCAAACGTTCGCCAGAGAGCCTCTCCGCTCTCGCCCTTGTGAGGTACGGCCTCTATCTTGTTCCAGTCAACGGTCTGGTAAGGTATGCCTTCGATCTTCAAAACAAATTCCTCCCCCTTTAAGATTAGCGTAATTATATCAGAGAGATAGTTTGAGAGCTAATTCACATAAATTCGATAATTAGTAGTTACTTAAAAATGAGCAAAAATAGAAATGAAAGAAATAATAGGCGTATTGAATTTGTAAAAAAGTGACATACCCCATTTTTTTGTTAAAAAATAAATTTTAATTAATTATTGCTTATATAAATCACATAAACATGACATAAATACGGGTTTCAAATATTTATAAATTCGATAATATATAACCATAAACATCATTTTTCAAACAATATAAAGCGATGTATTATATTATCGTTTAGTTATTTTGTTAAGATTATTGTACGGATTATATTTTCATCAAGACCAAGGAGGGAGAGAGGGCATGGAACTGATACAGAACCACCCGATACTGAA